>JAEWYJ010000103.1 GCA_023395695.1 Bacillota bacterium
ATTTAGCAGTTATCTTGGCAAACGTTTTCTGCGTCCCTCGTCGTAGGCGCGTACCAGCCGGTGAACCTCCGGCGAAAGGAACAACAGCCCCAGTAGGTTAAACAGCAGCATCAGCCCGGTCAAAAAATCGCTGAGAAGCCAGATTCTCCGCACGCCCCACAGCGCGCCCAGCGCGACCCCGCCCGCATATAATAGGCGGTAAAGCTTTGGCGCGGCAACCGATTTGGGCAGCAGATATTGCAGCGCTGTTTTTCCGTAGGTGTACCAGCCGCACACCGAAGTAATGCCAAACAGCGCAATGAACACAGCCACCATCGCGCCAGACGGTTCGCCCAGCAGCGCCGCAAAGCAGCGGATGGCCAGCGCGGCGCCGTCGTGCGCACCGTACAGCAGCCGCCCACCTTCTGCCGTAAGCAGCACGAGCGCCGTTAGCGTACAGGAGAGCGTTGTATCGATGAACACCTCTAAAATGCCCCACATGCCCTGCGTCACCGGATCTGCGCAGTTTGACTGCGCATGTGCAATGGGGCTTGAGCCCATGCCCGCTTCGTTTGAGAACACGCCGCGCGCCAAACCAAAGCGCATGGCGCTGCGCACCGTATAACCGATTGTGCCGCCTGCAGCAGCCCGCAGGCCAAAGGCCTGTGTAAACATTTCGCCGACTGCGCCGGCCAGCGCTGCCCTGCCCTGCCAGACTGCTGCTGCCGACAGCAGCAGATATCCGACGGTGATAACCGGCACAATCCATGCCGAAAGCCGCATAATGCCCCTGACGCCCCTGCCGGTGGCCGCCCAGGTAAATAGACCCAATAACACGGCGCACAGCACAGGTGGCACCGAAAAATGGGCCAATGCCTGCGCTGCGGAATTGGATTGCGTCATATTGCCGGTGCCCAGCGACGCCATGACGCAGCTGGCGGCAAATAAAAAAGCCAGAACGCCGCCCAGCTTGCCCAGCACATGCAAATAGCCCATCGGCCCCGCGCCCTTACGCTTATATTTGACGGCGAGCGCCACCTCAGCAAATTTTATGCTCATGCCGGCAAGGGCGGCCAGCTGCATCCACACAACCGCACCCGGCCCACCCGCCACCACAGCGGTAGCCACCCCGACGATGTTTCCGGTGCCCATGGTGGCGCCCAATGCGGTGCTCATAGCCATAAAGGCCGACACATCTCGTTTTTCGCCGCGCTTCCCGCCAATATCCACAACGATATTTCTAAACGCCTGCGGCAAACTCCTGAGCGAAAAAAAACGGGTCTTTACCGTCAGGTATCCGCCCAGCCCTAAAATGACAGCCATGGTAAACGGGCCCCACAGTGCGCCGGCGGCGCGTTCAAGCAGCAGGTCGGTCAATGGTATCCCCTCCTCTAAACAGGCTATTCCCAACGGCTGAGAATCATACCGTCTTATACCGTTCTTCCACCAAAAAGCAGTACAGCGAATCCTCATACTCTGAGCGTTGCCGGTTTGACAGGGCGAACAGCACGTAAAATCGCTTTTAGAACAACTGTTTTAGGGACATATTCCAAACAGAAATAACAGAGGCCCGCCGTTTGGGCGAGCCTCTGTATTTAAGGAGAGTTTGAACGAACGCGAGGGCTGTTAATGGAGAGCGCCCTCGTTTATGAAGGTGAAGAAGGCTTTAGGAGAGTGCCTTTTCACCGGGTAGTCTTGCGGTCAATGGCGCTCGGGCGGCAAAATCTCAAGCCAGTAGCCGTCCGGGTCGCTGATGAAATAAATGCCCATGGCCTTATTTTCGTAGCAAATACAGCCCATGTCGCTGTGCAACGCGTGCGCCGCTTCAAAATCGTCGGTACGAAATGCAATGTGAATTTCGTTTTCGCCCAAGTTGTAAGGATCGGTATGGTCGCGCAGCCAGGTCAACTCAAGCTGATGCTCGCTGCTGCCATCTGACAAAAAGGCCAGTGTAAAGCTGCCGTCCGCGGCACTCTTGCGGCGGATTTCGTTTAATCCGAGCGCCTTTTTGTAAAATGCAATGCTGACGTCTAAATCACAGACATTGATATTATTATGTGCAAATTTAAAGGTCATCAGCCATTCCTCATTTAATTGATTTGATGGCTTTATAATACCGCATCCGCCACGTGAATTCATCCTTTGTAAATTAAAGAGTGGTTACAATTTGTTTTCAAGCGCCAAAAGGTTATGACAAAGAGGGTTTTATGCAATATTTTTAATAAAATCTGCCACTTTATATTATAGGCGCGCATACCTATAGTCAAACTGCGTATTGGCCCGGCGAATGCGACAAACGGCCTGACTGAGCCACCGGTATATCATATCAGCTGGTGTAGTCCTCAATAAGCTCAAGCAGCTCGGCGTAATCCGCAACCTCAATCCCCTCTTCAAGCCGCATACGGTCAATGTCGGGCAGATAGTGCAGGTAGCGGTCAAACACCAGCTCCGGTTCTTTTTTACCAATCATAAAAACCGCCAGCTTACCCTGATAGCCGGTCAGCAAATAACGGGCTTTGGGCGGCGTTTGTTCCGCGCTTATATTAGATTCAACATCCATCGCCGCCTGCGGAATATCCGGCGCCTGAAATTTGGCCCAAATTCCGAAAGTGCCGCCGCCCAATATAGCCACTGCCAGCGCCGTAACGCCAAACCAGTTTACCTTTTTCTTCACAGATACCATCTCCTGTGCTAATTTTAATCAATTTAAATGTGTCCTTACCGGCTATGCGCCGGTTAAAGTGCCCGCAGACATTTTTAATGATGCGGGTAAAGCTTAACAGCGAAAACCCCTTTATCCGCCATAAGTCTGTTGTCGGGAATATTGTTGACGCAAAAATAGCGCGCTATGCGCTTTGGCAGCAAGACTTTTGGGCAAAATACCTGTACACAAACCCCTTTGTTTGTGCTATACTAAACGGTGATACTCAGATTATGATATCAATATGATATGCCGCCTATAGTCGTTTGGCTTTTGCCATGCAATAGAAAAAGGAGTGATTTGGTGTCAGTTGAAAGCACCAGACAATCGGAAAACCGGCCCTCAAAACGCCGTCGGCGCAAGCCCCGTTATAATCCGCTCGCCATTTTCGGCAGATTTTTTGCCGTGATTATCATGGTGGGTATCATAACGGGCTGTATTGTTGCGTCGGTACTTACCGTTTACGTTCTCAACACGCTGGATGCCAGCGACCGCGTAGAGCTTGATAACGTCAAGATGAGTTTTACAACCATCATCTATGCCAAACAGGAAAACAGCGACGAATATTTTGAGCTTCAGCGCGTACAAAACAATGAAAACCGCGTCTGGGTGGATTATTCGGATATTCCGCAAAGCCTTAAGGATGCGGCTGTTGCTGTTGAAGACAAGCGCTTCTGGGCGCATTCCGGCATCGATATCAAGCGCACGGTGGCCGCGGTTGTGAACTATGCCAATCCCTTTGCACAGGACATGTTCGGCGGTTCCACCATCACACAGCAGGTCATTAAAAATGTCACCAACGACAACGAGTTTGACGTGGGCCGTAAGGTACGCGAAATTTTCCGTGCCATCAACCTTGAAAAAAACTATTCCAAGGAACAAATTTTGGAGACCTATCTCAACACCATTGCACTGGGCAATGGCCAGAACGGTGTACAATCGGCCTCCAACCTGTATTTTGGTAAAGAGGTTTCGGAGCTGACTGCGGCCGAGTCGGCCTCGCTGATTGCAATTACCCAAAACCCAACCAAATGGAACCCCTTTTCAAACCCCCAAGACAACCGAACCCGCCAGCTGATGATTCTGAAAATGATGCATGAGCAGGAGCATCCCGACGGCACCCTAATGCTGACCGACGCGGAATATGAAGCGGCGATTGCGCATGAAATGGTGTTTAAAAAGGATGAGTATGTCCAAAAGCTTGACACGGTGCAGAACTGGTTTATCGACACCGTTTATGAAGAGGTGCGCCGTGATCTTATCGAGCAGGCCGGTTACACCGAATCGGGCGCCAAGGAAGCGCTTCGTACCGGCGGCTTTAGAATTTACACCACCGTCGACGCCGAAATGCAGGACTATCTTGAGAAGAAATATCTGGATCCTGAGACTTTCCCGAAAATCCGCAATGAGGAATATCCCGAATCGGGTTTTGTCATTCTGGACTTTAACGGTGAAATTAAAGCAATTGTAGGCTCTAACCGCGAAAAAACCGGCGCACTTGTTTTTAACCGTGCCACCAGTGCGGTACGCCACCCCGGCTCGACCATTAAACCGATCGCCTCTTATTCTCTGGCGTTGGAGTACAATATGATCAACTGGTCGATGATATGGGAGGACAGCCCCATACAGCTTGACCCTGAAGATCCCGAATCATTGTATCCCAGAAACTTTTACAACGAATATAAGGGGCCGCTGACCATCACCGAAGCAATTCAGCGCTCAACCAACACCATACCCGTCAAGCTGGTACAGATGCTCTCGCCCCGCACAAGCTTTAATTTTTTGCGGGACTCGCTCGGATTTAAAAACCTTGTTGAGAGCGAAGCGAAAAACGGCAAGGTGTTTACCGACGTTGCGCTGGCGCCCATGGCGCTAGGCGGTCTGACCAAAGGCGTGACCCCGCTGGAAATGGCCGGTGCCTATCAGATTTTTGGCAATGGCGGGCTTTATACCGCGCCGCATTCCTATACCAAGGTCATCGATTCCGAGGGCAATACGATTCTTGAAAATAAAGCGGTTCCCAAGCGCGTAATCTCTCAAGAAACCGCCACCATTATGAATAAGCTGCTGCAACGTGTCACCTCTGCGGCCCCCGGCACCGGCACCAACTCAAAGTTCCCGGGCTCCGGCATGCCGATTGCGGGCAAGACCGGCACCTCGGATAACGATTATAACGAATGGTTTATCGGCGTGACCCCTTATTATGTAGGCGTGTGCTATTTGGGCTATGACGAGATGGAAACGATCAACTATTCAGGCTACTACTATCCGCCTCCCCTGATTTACCGTAATGTCATGGCGCCGATTCACGCCAACCTGCCGGTAATCGACTTTGCCGCTTCGTCCAATGTCGTTGAGCGCACCTACTGCACCGAGTCCGGTCTACTGGCCTCGGACAAATGTACGAGCACGGCGGTGGGCTGGTATAAGCTCGATGCCCTGCCGGAGGTTTGCACCCTCCATGACGAGCCGGAGACGGAGGAGGACGAAATCGGGCGTTTTGATCCAAACTCTAACCTCTCCTATTGGGACTGGCTCAATTCCCGTTACCCCACTGACGACGCGGATTAAGTGCTAAAGTCAAAACCTCCGGCTAAGCCGGAGGTTTTGACTTATCTTCTGCGTCGATTTCCGGCCGCTTTGCACAGATCATCCACCTCACGCTGGAAAAACGCCATCGCCAGCAGACGCTCCCCAGCGGGCATTTTATAATACGTGCCGGGCATTGGATTAGCAACACTTTAATGCATAAAAATCAAAGGAGAGATTGTCTGAATTCCGCCGAGCTTTTGTAACCAAGTCTGGTATGAATTCTTTTGTTATTAAACCAGTAGACTTAAATGGTTTTGCTGCTTCCCGCCATCCTCACCGGGATGACAATCAATTGTTAAGATATTTATCTTGACAATACTTAATAAGGCGCGTATAATCAAAAAGTATTCTAAATGTATGAATTGATCGCCGCGGGTTGTAAGTCAATTTTCGTTTTGACTTATATTATTCGCGGTTTTTATTTTTGCTGTAGGATAACATTTTTAGGAGGTACTTTATATGAACAAAGGTACTGTCAAGTGGTTCAACGAGGGCAAAGGATTTGGTTTTATCTCTAACGACAATGGCGGTGAGGATGTGTTTGTACATTTCTCTGCCATTCAGGGCACTGGCTACAAACAGTTAGCCGAGGGGCAGAAGGTTTTCTTTGATACCGAGCCTGATCCCAAGGATTCCCGCAAGCTGCGCGCCACAAACGTCCGCGTCGCTTAACTCTCGCAATGTGTCCGCCCCCTCCACGGGGGCGGATTTTTGTTGCGCTTTTTTGTGGCGATAAACCATAAGCTGTTATTTAGCGGCTTATAGTTGATAACTTTGTAAAATAATGGTAGAATTATCTAGCAGCATCCAAGTGAATAAAAAAATCCAATTCAACTGCGAATTATTTATATTTGCCTCGTCTTTAGGCGAGAAAGGTGATAAAGATGAAATCCACAAAAACAAAGATATATGCCTTAGTCATGGCGCTTACCATGTTGACCCTCATTGCCTGTTCCAACAGCAACGCGCCAAGCAGTAGTACAACGCAGGCATCCGACAAGAACACTGCCCCTTCCTCTGCACCGGAGTCGGTCTCGGTATCTTCCTCTGAAAAAACGATACAAAATTCCGACTTAGCGGCTGTGATCGCATCTATTAAAACGGAACCGGAAAAATTGACTGCTGGCTGTGATAAAACTGAAAATTCCAGTGGCAGCCTTACACTTCAAGCGGAGGATGAGATAATCATAAAAACATCCGATTTGCTTGCCCGAAGTTCCCTTGAAGAACTAACGCTTGCGTCACAGCCGCCCTATTCATCTTATGTTATCATCGCCACGGAGCAAAATAAGGACGGCTGGACCCTCACGATTTTGGAAGAATCTGACGATATCAATTCGGTAGCCTCCCCCGCAACCTTTCTTTCACTGATGAAACAGAGTTACGCTGAGCCGGTTTTCTTTTCTCTGGATCGCGTGGTCTTTGACGAAATATATGGCATGGCAAACGACATGGTTTATATGCCGGATCCACCGAAAGAGGATTTTATAGAGCCCCTGCAATCGCTTTTGAAAGCGTATCAGCACGGCACTATTAAAAATAACGAGTTACAGCCAAGCTATGAGGAGTATCCAATCGGAGAAGCTTACCCAGTCATTCAAACTATTGACGATTTCGAGGTAAGAACGGGAAATGATATGGCATCCTATTATGTAATCATTCCGCTGAAAAACGGCTCAAAATGGAAGATGGTCGTGGGAATGACATCCATGTATCCGCCAATCACATCAGACGCGCCCCAGCAACTATCGTGGAATGCCGTATCAGCAAGTTTTACCTCTGCCAAGTAGTGACCTTCAGGCGATAAACCTTATTCCCCCTAAGATATACCTATTGAGCATAACGCAAAGCATACAAATTACAATTTGTTGTTATAGCTCAGTGCCTCCGGTTCGGTTTCCACAAATGCGCCGCAGTCCACAACCAGCAGCGGCGGGCGGTATAGCTCGACAAGGCAGGGGGCGTCATAGTCTGTTGCGCCTTTGGACTCGTCCAGGTAGTTACAGCCAAATATCCACATAAACTCTGCGCGGGTGTGCGTCTGCTCAAATGCCCTTTTTCTCAGCCGTTTAAATCACTGGTTAAGCGCATCGTCTACATGCACGGCGTAGGGCTGATACTCGTGCCAGTCATACCGCAGGTACATCCAAAGCCCATGCCTCTCTGACAGCGCCCGCCACGGGTTGCCAAAATAGATATAGTCAAACTTAGGTAGGCTTTTCAGAGGAATAGGTGTGTTATAACGCAAAGTGTGTTATAAAGTGTGTTATAAAGTGTGTTATTTAGAAAAGCAAAAGCGCTTCGGAATCTGCATTCCAAAGCGCTTTTTTATGCCCATACGGTATAATTACGACAAAGGGGAAACCCGCATAGAATCAGGGTTTTCAGGAGTTCAGGTCTGACTTTCGCTCTTTTCCCGACGAAATCTACCGTGAAATTCAATCCTTTGGAAAGAGAGGTGGTATGCTCACGACAAAAATGCTATTATTATGGAGGCTTACGAGATATAAACGACATAAAATCTCTATATAGCAGGGATAGAGGGCCTTTTCGCCCTCTGTTCCTACTACTGCATTTCTATTTCACCAGTCATCCGAAATACAGCGGCAGGGGTTTCTCTGGATTGTGTCAAAACTCCCTCGAACGAGTATCTTCCATCATCCTTCCAACCAAGCCGATATTGCAGGGCCTTGAGAAACGCGATGCGCGCCATAGCGCAGGAGTTTTTCGTCCTAACCCAATAAGCCGGCGGAATTTCATACGCATCCAAGTCATCCTTTGAAGCGGCGGAAATCAGCAGATTTCCATTTTCCTCATCATACCAGAAGCTGAGGTGCGTGGGGTTCCCCAGCAGCCCAATCATCCGGCGAGGGAGAAAGATCCTTTTGCTTTTCATGCAAACTCTTATTGATAGATTATTATTTTTCATCGCCATCCTCCGCATTCATCCGGATTCCTCCATAGGGGCGGTGCATCAACTCTTCCGGGGTTGGGAGCTTGGCACTGATTTGGACGTTATGCCGCTCCCCGGTCTTGTGGTCAATCGTGATAAAGGTGCTTGCCGTGTCCACCTTATACTTACCGTCCAATTCTTCAAGCGTATAGCCAAACCGGCCCTTCCAATCCTCCGGCATATTGATAATGGTATTGCGTTTTTTCTTCCCGCCCGCCGATTCAATTACTTCGGTGAAAACTTGCAGGCATTCGTCCAAATTGAACACGATCACGCGTTTGCCGCCCAGTTCCTGATAGATTGCCATGCAGCGGTATTTGGCGGCACGATTCCATCCCATCATTTCGTAAACCATACTGCAAAATATTCTGGCCATACACTTGCGTGGGTTATTTTTATCTGCTTTGAGCGTGGCAAATTTGAGTGAGTCCCTGTCATAATCCTGACAGGGTTCTATGATAATGCGTTGATTTCCCTCATCAATATTGATCACAATATGCTGATGCTCCGGGAAAAGATTGACGCAGGACATATTGAAGGTGACGCTGTCAATGGCAAAGGTGATTTTTGGCTTGAATATGGGGGAGAGAAAATCGCCGCGCACCCGCTGCACACTCTCCTTTTTCATCTCACTGTAATCGCTTAGGCCGCCCCGGCTCTTTTTGCCGGTTTCGGTTAAGAGATCAAGGCCTAATTGTTCGGTACTATCCATTCATACACCCCATTTCCGCGATTCGCCTTTCCGCTTCCTTGCGGGTGAGCGGTTTCACCCCGCTTGCAAAGCCCGGCACAGCGGCGGCGACAGTGCCGATGCCCCAATCGTCCAGCGTATTTGCCAAAGCTCTTCTGCAAAGTAACATGTAGTCCGGCAGGGCTTCCCCAAAGCCTGACAGCCAATCGGAAGGAACCGCCCGGATCGGACGATCACCCTGTTCGTCCGGCGGCAGATGGAACTCACAGCAGCTAAGATCAAAGAGCAGTACCTGCTCATCACTTTTTGAAAAGTAGTTTGCCGTACATTTATACTTCCAGTTTTCCTGCCACCCCATGAGATCGAATAGCACGCGGGACAGTTCTTTTGCCGGAATCAGCCTGCTGCTCCAGTCCACAGAATTCTTGTTTCTTTTGCTGCAATCGCGTACCGCCAGTAGTCTCTCACCGGGATGGAGGAGGATTTCAACCTGCTCCGCGTGTTTCAGCAGAGAAACGCAGCTTGCACTGAAGCAAAGTCCTCGGCGGGAGATGGTGACCATCGCCGTGTCCTTGCCGCCAAACAATTCCCGGCGCACACGCTTTGCGCCCATGATATAGGCAACCTCTGCCCGAACATCAATTTGTCGAATCCTTGCCATGACAAGAGCACCAAGATAATGTCCGGCGTCATAACCACCAAATGCCGGGTTCATTGGAATGAATCCAGCCAGTAAGCCACGCCTTATTAGTTTAATCTCATATTCATGATTGAAAAAGGGAGACGCGTGGTTTGCTTTTAACAGAAGAAGTGCCCGTGCGTGTTCCTCTCTTGATACAATTCCCTCATGGTGTTCCGGTTCGTAATAGAGCCGCCGCTGTCCAACGTTTCGCCTTGTCTGATGGGTTAAAAAGCTGACCGTGTAGCTTTTTTGCATGATGATATCGCCGCAGTACCGCTCGTTGCGGCAGATTCCTGCAACAGAGGCTGGAGACCATTCCAAATTACCCTTTGCCGTGGGAAGTGCCAGATCGGTCAATATAGTGGCGATTTCCTTTTTTGAGTACCCGGACAGAAAGAGATCATAGATGAGCCGAACGGTTTTTGCGCCCTGCGGCTCAATCACCATCCGATACTTTCCATCTTTTTTGTAGCCCAGCAGGTTTTGGGTTGGACATAAGTAATCGCCCCGGTCAAAAATGACTTGGAGCCCAAACCGCACTGATCCTGATTTTAACTCACTGTCCAGCTCCGCGAACATTGCGAGAACCGTCAAAATCACTTTGTTTCCGGCTTCCAGCGTATTTAAGTTGTTGTTTTCAAAATAGATTCCTACAGGTGGATCCAGCGTCAGCAATTCCTGCACCGTGTTAAGGCAATCCGTTGTGTTTCGCGCAAAGCGGGATACATCCTTTATGACAATTAAGTCGATGCTCCCGGTTCTACAGGCTTCAATCATCTCACGGAAACCGGTTCGATTTCGCACACTGGTTCCACTGATGCCGTCATCAGAAAATATGCCGATGTACTCCCAATTGGGGTGTTGAGGGATGAATTTTTCGTAATACTCCCGCTGGTTTTTTAGGCTGTTCTCCTGATCCTTGCTGTCAGTGGACACCCGTGCATAGGCGGCAACGCGAAGCCTTTTCTGCCGCCAATCCTTACTGTTGTACCTTGGATCAACCTCGGAGATTATTCTTTTCCGCACGTTATCTACCATTCCAGACCTCCTTCACAGCATCCAATACCAGCCGTCAGCGCGCTTGACGGATCGAACGCCGAGGGCCTTTTTTGCACGGTCCACAGTGCGTTTGCCCATATCCATCTCACGGAACATTTCGTAAAGCCGCCCGCATGGAACTTCTTCGTCAGCAAGCAGTTCCGTAAGCTTTTCCATGACTACCGTTACTTTCCCACTGTCAGATGGAGCACCGCTTTCTCCATTTAACAGTTCGTCCACGGAAATATCGTATTCTCCAATCCATCGGATACCGGAATCCTCATTAATTTCAAATGCAATGGGCTTGCCTTCTTTGGCAAGGCTGTTTTTCACCTGTGCCATAACCCTTACAGTGGCGTCATTTTTGATTCTTCCCACGAGCAAAACACTTCGGGCGACGGCAGTGATGTCGATGGAACCAAGTCCGCGGTAAATGCTTTTGGAGCCGCTTGCCTTGTTCATATGTCCCACCATAACGATCGCGCATCCGGTGCGCTCGGCGACAGCCGCAAGCTGCTTGAGCATTGGCCGAATGCCATCGGCACGGTTCATCTCACTGCCCTCGCCCAAATAAGCCTGCAACGGGTCAAGTACCAGTAAGCGCGCTTTGGTTTCTTTAATCGCATTCTCTATCCGCGCATCATTCAGCGTCAGTCCGCATTCGGATTCATCGATAAACGCAATCTGGGAACAGTCGGCGCCTGCACTCATCAGCCTTGGTTTTAACGTATCTTCAGCGCCATCTTCCGCGCTTTGGTAAAGGATGCTGGCAGTACAAACAGCGCAGTCCCGTCCCGGCATAGGCAATCCGTTGGAGAGCAAGGCGGCTATGCTCAGGATGAATGTCGTCTTGCCATCGCCAGGATCACCTTGTATGACCGTAATCTTACCAAATGGTATATACGGATACCAGAGCCAGTCCACTTTCCGGGCCGTTACTTCTGAGAAGTAACGAATGGGCTTTCCCATTGGATTATCCTTGCCCATTCACACAGTCCCTCCCACTATATATTTACATTCAATTCTATCATGGTGAAGCATGGCTTAACAAATAGCCATGCTCAAAAAACTATGATAGGAGCTTTGGAACATGGAAAAAATGCATGAAATTGACCTGAAAATTGTGGGGGGACGTATTCGGGTCGCACGGCAGAGACTTGGAATAACGCAGGAAAAAGCGGCGGAGCGTACAGACATAACAGGGCAGTATTGGAGCCTTTTGGAATCCGGACGCGAACGCGGCAGCGTGCGTACATATCTGCAAATTGCCGCCGCGCTGGAGTTAACCTTGGATGATCTCTTTTATGACAGCATCGATGTCCTACGAATGGAAAAGTCATTATTGCGCGGCGGGCTTTTTTATGACTGCACCGCCGAGGAAAGGAAAATTATCAGCGAAACAGTTCATGCGCTCAAGGCTGCACTAAAGCGGGCACGAGAGCGATAAAGGGATACCCGGGCAATCTTGCAACCTTGACGCTTTTCAGGGTAAAAACCTTGTGAAACCGCCAGTTTTATAGATTGCCAGCCCCTAAAAGAAACTGGCAACCTTGCACGGCTTTTTGGCAATGTTCGTGCGAAAGTATATCATTCG
>JAEWYJ010000123.1 GCA_023395695.1 Bacillota bacterium
CAAAGTGGGAGCTGACTCTCAAAAATGTCGCTAACCTGTTGGAGCAAACTCAGCTTTGTGTGGAGGTGCTGGCCAATTCTGCGGCGGTAAGCGGCTATGTATCATCGCAAAACCCCCTTATTGCGTCCATGCAGCAATTAGACGCACAGGGCGTCCGGTTTGTGGCATGCAATAACGCTCTGAAGGGGCTGGGTATTGACCGCGCAAGCCTGCCGGAATTTATTAAGGTTGTGCCCGCCGGCGTTCTTGAGCTTGTTGAACGGCAGGCCGAGGGTTTTGCTTATATCAAGCCCTGACTATAACGCAGCAAGCCCGGTGCGATTAATCGCACCGGGCTTGAACTTTTAACCGGGTACACACCGAATAAGCTGCGTTGTTAAAGCAAACGTCCTCTATGTCCGGTCTGTATTTTAAGTTTTGGATGGCCGGTCACCTTGAAGGTTGTAGTCGGCCAACTTGAAAAGCGGTACTGAATTGGCGCGGCTATTTTTTGTGCCGCCGGGTTATCCGCTTTGCGGCGCAAAAATACCATTTTTTAGCTGATCGGTTATAAAGGAGAAAACCCGCAGGAACAAAGCGTTCCTGCGGGTTTGTATAGATAAATAATTATCTTTTGGAGAACTGCGGGGCGCGACGGGCGGCTTTGAGACCGTACTTCTTGCGCTCCTTCATTCTGGGGTCGCGAGTGAGAAGGCCGGCCTTTTTCAGGATGGGGCGCATCTCGTCGGAAACCTGCAGCAGCGCACGGGAAAGCCCGTGGCGGATCGCGCCGGCCTGACCGGACACGCCGCCGCCTGCGACGGTGCAGATGATGTCATATTTGCCAAGGGTTTCGGTCAGAGCCATCGGCTGACGGACAATCAGCTTGAGGGTGTCAAGGCCGAAATAGTCGTCAATGTCTCTGCCGTTGATGGTGATGCTGCCGCTGCCGGGATAAACTCTGACGCGGGCAACGGAACTCTTTCTGCGGCCTGTGCCGTAGAGATAAGGCTTGCTATCATACATAACTTTCCGTCTCCTCTCTTATTCGTTCCAGGCCTTCGGCTGCTGGGCTTCCTGGTTGTGGTTGGCGTCGCGGTAAATGCGCACGCGGGTGAGCGCTTTTCTGCCGAGCGTATTGTCCGGCAGCATGCCCTTAACGGCCACCATCATGGCCTTCTCGGGGTTGTTCTTCATCAGCGTGGCGTAGTTGACCTCTTTAAGGCCGCCGATCCAGCCGCTGTGGTGACGATAAAACTTGTTCTGCAGCTTGTTGCCGGTCAGAACCGCCTTAGCGGCATTGATAATGACAACATGGTCGCCGCAATCAACGTTAGGTGTAAAAATGGGCTTATGCTTGCCGCGCAGAATACCGGCAACGGTAGCAGCGGTACGGCCCAGGGACTTGCCTGCGGCGTCAATGACATACCACTCGCGCTTGATGCCATCTGCCTTCGGAAGAAAGGTTGACATAAGGTGTTTACCTCCTTAAAATTTGCTTGTCTTTTTACAGTGCTTTATCAGTATAACCATGAGGCAATAAGCTGTCAAGCCGATATTTTAATTTATCAGCCCACTCTCCCGTGTTTTCTCTCGTTTTCTCTCTGTTTCTCTTCTGTTTTCGTTCTTCATTTCATTTTTTAAAAATAAGAAAACCGCTTTGCAACGCCTTTAGATGCGCCTTGTTAGGTCATGGCGCACACGCCGGCCATGTGGCCGTTTATCCGTTTTTACTTTTCGCATGCTTTATTCGCTTTCGCACAGGGCCAGAATATAGCCGGGTATAGTCTCGTACAGGCGGTATACAAAACCCCGGGGGCCTTTGGCGATTGTACCACGCAGCCTAAAGGACGCCTTGAACATATCCGCAGGTTTTTTGCCGGCAGCTTTAAGCCAGCTTTCCTTTAAAGCCCACAGACGAATCACGTCGCGTTCAAGGTCGTGGCTGCCGCTTAAACAGCGCTGTTCCTCCGCTGTGCAAAAACGCAAAACCGCCCGCTGTGAGACCGGCACAATTTTTTGTATGTCCACACCCACCGCCTTTTGGCCGATGGCACAGGCCGCATAGGCTCCGCTGTGTGACAGGCTGAAATACAGCGGATTTCCGGCAAGATAGGGCTTGCCCTTTTGGGTATACCGCATGTCGGTGTCTAAAACGCCGCAGCGGTGCAGGCCGTATTTAAGCAGCAAACCTGCCGCCAGCGACGCCGCTCTGGCCTGCTCGTTACGAATGCCCTGCGCCTTTTTTTGCCGTTCCGGCAGGCTTAAAGCCATAGCCCGCGCCAGCAGGTCGGGGTCATGTTGAATATGACAGCATAAAAGCATTGTGCGTTCTTCCTTTATCCTAAATTATCCGTGTGCATAGAATGATATAGTGTCGGTGCCAAAATGTTGGGAGGTGGTCGAATGGCCCAGGACCAGAATTGCTGCGCCACAAATATGACAATGGCCGCTATTATCATCGGCCTTTCAATCACCGAGAGCATGTCCGCCAACGACCAGAACATTGTGGCTAACCTGTTGTTTGCGGCCGCGCAGGCTATTTCTACCCGCGCGTCTCTGGCAAGCGGTCAGGGCGGGGCGAACACACCCTCTATTTTGAATGTGCAGGATGCGCCACAAGATGCACAAAATAAATGTAATTGACATATCAGGCAGCAAATGGTAGTATAATCAAATCAGAAGTTTGAAACTTCGGGCCGTTTTTGGCAGCGTATGATCGCGGGACAGTAACCTTACACATAATAAGGTTGCTGTTTTTTTATACATGCCTGTTTTGGGGTTGGAGTGTGTTTTTATGATGGATGACCTGCAAAAGCAAAAATTATGTCTGCGCGTTTCATGGGTAACGATTGCCGGAAACATTCTGCTGACGGCAGCTAAGCTGGCGGCCGGTATTATTGCGCATTCCTCGGCGATGCTTTCAGACGCGGTGCATTCCGCCTCGGATATTGTCAGCACCGTCGTGGTTATCTGGGGGGTGCGCCTCTCCGCGCAACAGGAG
>JAEWYJ010000128.1 GCA_023395695.1 Bacillota bacterium
TCGGACAAGATTGGCGTCATCGAAAGTCTTTTGGATAAGGCCGACAGCATTCTGATCGGCGGTGGCATGGCCTATACCTTTTTTGCGGCGCAGGGCCGCGAGATCGGCACCTCTATCTGCGAGCAGGAGAAGATTGAGGTCGCCCGCCAGCTGCTCGAAAAGGCCCGGCAAAAGGGCGTGGCGCTGCTGCTTCCCGAGGATAATGTTGTGGCCGATAAATTTTCTGGGGACGCGGCAACACAGACCGTTTCTTCCTCCGAAATACCCGCAGGCTGGATGGGAATGGATATCGGCCCCAAAACCATTGCGCGCTACGCCGATGTGATTAAAAATGCTCAAACTGTTGTGTGGAACGGGCCGATGGGCGTATTTGAAATGCCCAGATTTGCCGAGGGCACCCGCGCCGTGGCGCAGGCGATGGCCGATTCCACCGCCGTAACCATTATTGGCGGCGGGGACTCCGCCGCGGCAGCCGCCCAGCTTGGCTTTGAGGATAAGATGACGCACATCTCCACCGGCGGTGGCGCCTCGCTCGAATTCCTTGAAGGACTTGAGCTGCCGGGTATTGCCTGCCTTAACGACCGTTGAATTAAAGAAGGAGACAGCGATGAATAGCATAAAAAGAACCCCGATTATTGCTGGAAACTGGAAGATGAATTTACTGCGCACCGAAGCGACGGAATTAATTCAAGCGCTTAAACCGCTGGTGGCCGACGCCGCCTGCGAGGTGGTTGCCTGCGCGCCCTTTACCGATATTGATTGTGTTGCCTCGGCTGCAAAGGACAGTGCCATTCAGGTAGGGGCGCAAAACTGCCACTGGGCAGCAAACGGCGCCTTTACGGGAGAAATATCGGCCAGTATGCTCAGGGAGCTTGGTGTGCGCTATGTTGTTTTAGGGCATTCCGAGCGGCGGCAATACTTTGGCGAGACCGACGAGACGGTTAACGCCCGGCTTAAAGCCGCCCTGGCCGCGGGCCTGCGCGCTATTGTCTGCGTGGGCGAATCGCTTGAGCAGCGCGAAGCCGACCAGACCCTTTCAGTCATCAACCGGCAGCTTGAGGGCGCGTTCAATGCGATTCCCCAAGCCCAGCTGGCGGATATCGTCGTCGCCTATGAGCCGGTTTGGGCTATCGGCACCGGCAAAACCGCCACCGCCGGGCAGGCGCAGGCGGTTTGCGGGGCGATTCGGCAAAAGCTCGCGGCAATGTACGGCGCTGCCTGTGCCGAGGCGCTGAGGATTCAATATGGCGGCTCAATGAACGCAAAGAATGCGGCCGAGCTGTTGAGCCAGCCCGATATTGACGGCGGGCTGATCGGCGGCGCTTCGTTAAAGGCGGCGGATTTCAGCGAGATTGTCAGCGCCGCTTCAAAGTGATGTGACAGAACACCGCAACACGCGCAAAACCGTGCCGCGGTGCCGATACGAGGTAAGTAGATTGAAAAAACCTGTTATGTTAATGATACTTGACGGCTACGGCATCCGTCAGGAGACAAAAGGCAACGCCATTTATGCCGCAAAGAAGCCTAATCTTGACCGTCTGGCGCAGCAGTGGCCCTGCACGGCTCTGGGAGCCTCAGGGCTGGATGTCGGCTTGCCTGACGGGCAGATGGGCAACTCCGAGGTTGGGCACACCAACATCGGCGCCGGGCGTGTGGTTTATCAGGAGCTGACGCGCATTTCCAAGGCGATTACCGACGGGGATTTTGAAAAGAACCCGGTTTTAAACGCCGCCATTGATGCAATGGGGAGCGATGGAACGCTCCATTTGATGGGGCTGCTTTCCGACGGCGGTGTGCACAGCCATTATACGCACCTGTACGCGCTGCTTGCTCTGGCAAAGCGGCGCGGGCTTAAAAAGGTTGCGGTGCACAGCTTTTTAGATGGCCGCGACACCGACCCCAAGAGCGGCGCGGGCTTTCTGCGCAATTTGCAGACGGAGCTTGCGCGCGTTGGCGTGGGGTATTGCGCCTCGGTTGTCGGCCGTTATTATGCGATGGACCGCGACAAGCGCTGGGAGCGGGTGCAACAAGCCTATGACGCGGTGGCCCGTGGTACAGGCGTGCCCTTTACCGATGCGGCAAAGGCGGTTGAAGCAAGCTATGCGCAGGAGGTCACCGACGAATTTGTCAAGCCGCTGGTGGCGGAAGGCTATTCCGGTATCAAGGACGGAGACGCCGTTATTTTTTATAATTTCAGACCCGACCGCGCGAGAGAGCTCTCCCGCGCGCTGCTTGATGATGCTTTCGACGGCTTTGAGCGGGTGCGGCCCAGACTGGCCGCCTATGTCTGCATGACCAGCTATGATGTCACAATGCCCAATTGCACAGTGGCGTTTGCCCCGCAGAGCCTTGATAAAACGTTGGGACAGATGGTAGAAAACGCAGGTTTGCGGCAGCTGAGAATTGCCGAGACCGAAAAATATGCCCATGTGACCTTTTTCTTTAACGGCGGGGTTGAGACGCCTTTTCCGCATGAGGACCGTATTCTTGTAGCTTCCCCCAAGGTGGCTACATACGACCTTCAGCCCGAGATGAGCGCCTATATCGCGACCGAGAAGCTGCTTGAAGCGCTTGACAACAACGATTATGGGCTAGTGGTACTCAACTTTGCCAATTGCGATATGGTCGGACACACCGGTATATTTGAAGCCGCTGTCAAAGCGGTCGAAACGGTTGACGCCTGCGTCGGTAAAATTGCCGACAAGGTGCTGGCACTTGGCGGCGCCCTCATTATTACGGCTGACCATGGCAATGCCGATGAAATGGAGAACCCCGACGGCAGCCCTATGACTGCGCATACAACCAACCTGGTGCCGGTTATTGCGGTGGGCTGCAGTCAGCAATTGCGCACGGGCGGCGCGCTTTGCGATCTTGCGCCCACGCTGCTTGCGCTGCTGGATATTCCGCAGCCGGCAGAAATGACGGGCCGGCCGCTCCTCATCTGATAGGGGCAGCGGATATTTTTATTGCGAACAGGATAAAATTGTAGTATGATGACAGTGTTAAGCTGAAATCTGACTCGGTTGTTGTATGTAATAGGAGGATGTTTTGATGAAGAAGCTCTCTTATCTGATTGCTTTATTCGCATTACTTGCAGCCATGATAGGGCTGATTATTGCTGCGGTCAGCTTTTTTGAGCGTAAGCGCAAGCTGATTGGCGAAGATGAGTACGAAGATGAACTGTATGGCGGACAGGAATACTATTCTGAGGATCTGTCCTTTGATTCGCAGCCTGCTGCCCCGGTGCAAGAAGTACCCGAGGAATAATATTGGCGTTTATTTAGCGCCTTACGTGCTTGCTGCAATTGGGATTGGCCACAGGGGCGTCAGAACCTTGTGGCTTTTCTTATACCCTTCAACTGCTTATTTCGGTTACCGTTATGTCTTCAGACCTATTTTCAGGCACTCTTTAATTAATATACACCTTCCTTGCGGCCTCTGCATTTGCGGATTGCGGATGTTTTATAAAAACTCCGGATAGGTAAAAACGGCTTGTTTAAAGGGAAAATCATCAGTCAGGTAAATCTTTTCAAAATAATTCGACATATTTCTTGAAAAAGCATTGACAATAGAGCGAGGGCATGATATTATAGCAAAGCTGTCTGCGAGAGAGACAAACGAAACTTAAGCAACAGCCACAAAAAAGAAAAGAAGTCGTTGACAGACTTTCTTAAATGTGCT
>JAEWYJ010000172.1 GCA_023395695.1 Bacillota bacterium
TCCTTGGCCTGGGAGTAGCTGTCCTTGGCATGGCAGACGACCTCTTTGTTCAGGTCGATAATCACCATGTCTCCGTCGGCTCCGGCGGAAATGGTACCCTTCTGGGGGAAGATGTTAAACAGCTTTGCGGGGTTGACGCTGAGCAGCTCCACTACTCTTTCCATGCTCAGACGGCCCTTTTTAGCCTCGGTAATCATCAGGGGCAAGCGCAGGTCAATACCCGGGAAGCCGGCGGGCGCTACGAAAATGTCCTTGTTGCCGGTTTCTTTTTCCGATACAAGAAAGGGGCTGTGGTCGCTGCCGATGAAGTCTACTGTGCCGTCGACCACATAGTCCCACAGCTTCTCCACCTCTTCTTTTTTCCGCAGGGCGGGGTTGCATTTGGCGTAAGGGCCGTATTTCTCAACATAGCTCTCATCAAGCAGCAGATAGTGCGGGCAGGTTTCAACCAGCACCCGCTGGCCCCGCTGCTTGGCCTGCTTGGCCAGCTCCATAGCGCCGCAGCTCGAAACGTGCACCAGCTCAATAGGGCAGCCGGTCTCTTCGCCAAAGCGCAGCATCTTTGCGATGGCCTCAATCTCCACAATGGGAGGACGGCTCTCGCAATGGGCCAGATAGTCTACCCGTCCCTGCGCTCTCAGACGCTTGATGTTGCCAGATACCAGCTCATTGTCCTCAGCGTGTGCCGCAATGGTCAGGCCGGTCTTTTTGGCTTCCTCCAGCGCACGCATCAGCTGGGCGTTATTGGCGCTGGTCAGCCCCTTAAACTCGGCGTCGCGGCCCTCGGGCGCTTCGTGCAAAAACGTTTTGTAAGCGACAATGCCCTCGTGGGACAGGGGCTCAATCTCCTCAGGGAACTCGCCGCCCGCCGCACCGAAGAAGCAAAAATCTACGCAGCTGCCCTTTTTGCAAAGATCCACACGGCTGTGCAGAATCTCCGCGTTGTACTGGGGCGGAATGGAGATGGGATGCTCAAAGAAGGTGGTGCATCCGCCTGCCGCTGCCGCGCGGGTACCTACCCTGAAGGTTTCGCGTTCGGCATGGCCGGGGTCACGGTAATGTACGTGGGTATCTACACCGCCCGGCAGCACGTGCTTGCCCGCGGCGTCGATGGTGCGGGCCGCCTCCGGCAGGCAGCCGGGCGCGGCAATGAGGGCAAATTTTCCGTCCTTTATGCCCACATCCGCCTTGCGGAAGCCGCCCTCAGTAAAGACAAGACCGTTAATGACTGCAAGATCCAGCATGGTAATAATCCTCCTATTGTTTACAAACGGGGCATCCCGCCGCCGCTCGTTCTAAAATCGCATTTAATACTGCTTTTTACAGCTGTTATAATGAACCAGGCCCGAAGCCATAACCAGCGCACAGGCCACCCCGTCGAGCACCGGTACGCCCAGCGCTCTTTGAATATAACCGTCCGCATTGGCGTAGTTGGCACAGCCCAGCACAATGGCGTCTACGCAGAATTCCTGTAAAGCTTCTTTGGCGGCCTCTAAAAGATCTTCGTTGCTGTCGCTTTTGCTCACCTTAATGGTGCGCAGCAGATCGTCGCAATGGTATTTATGCGCCAAGGCCAGCTTTTTGGAGATGGATTTGGGCGAGGGCGAAATAACGGCATAGCCGTTGCCCATGGCCGCTGCCATTTTGAGCGAAGCCTCGGCAATACCCACCACCGGCTTGCCCGCAATCTCCCGCACCAGGTCTAAGTTGGGGTCTGAGTGGCAGGCCACAATGTAAGCGTCATAGCGGTCCTGCGTTGAGCGCACAATCTCAATCATCTCTTCGCCCGAGACAGCCTGGTCCTCATAGCTGCTGACCAGCTTGGGGGCGCGCGTTACATGAACGACATCCACCTGCACGCCCGGCAGGTTCAGATTTTTAGCCTTTTGCGCCATTATCTGATCGGTGCCTGCATCGCTGTTAGGGTTAATAATGAGGATTTTCATATTTTTTCTCCCCGTTTCTGTAATTGCCTCAGAGAGGCGGCCGGTCATCGGGCATGACCTGATTCCGGCCGCCTTTCCTGGTAAAAGCGCTTAGGCGGCGGTATAAGCGTCCCAGACCTCAGGCGCAACAGCCGACTGAATCATCTCCCATTCGGGCGCGACGGCATCCTTAAACACCTGGCGCTGCTCGTCGGTCAGTTCGGTAACGGTGCAGCCGTAATCCTGAATCTGCTTGGTCCAATCCGCTTCGTTGTCCAGCGCATAGCTGGTGGCAGCCTCGCAGGCAGCGGCGATACCCGCATCCAAAACAGCCTTATCCGCATCGGACAGCTTGCTGTAGAAATCCTGGCTTACCAGCCACTGCTGTGTCTGCTGCAAATGATTGGTCTTGGTGATATTGCTCTGCTGCTCATAGAATCTCTGTGCATAAATCAGCTCAATGGGGTTTTCCTGTGCGTCGAGCGTCTTCTGCTGCAAAGCGGTGTACAGCTCGCTAAAGCTGAAGGGCGTGGGGGTGGCACCCATGTTGCGCCAGCCCTGAATATGGTAATCGTTCTGCATAACGCGGAAGGTCAGGCCCTTTAAATCGTCGGGGCTGCTGATGGCCTTGTTCGCGGTGGCCACACGGAAGCCGTGGACGCTGTAGCCGCCGAGATAGAAGCCGGCATCTGCGTATTTGCCGCGCATGACCTTAAGGAAGTTCTCATCCTTCATGTATTTGGCCTTAACGGCTTCAATATCGCTAAAGTTATAGAAAAGGTCATAAACAACCGCGTCGGGCACATAGTTCACAATGATAGAGTTGGCCAGACACATTTCCAACGTACCGCTCTGCACCATCTGGCACAGCTCGTCGTCGTTACCCATAGAGTTGTTGGGGTAAATGTTCACCGCGAACGGGCCGTTAGCCTCCAGATAGTCCTTGAGCGCCAGACAGCCTACCTGCTGGGCGGTGGATTCTGCGCCACCATGACCGATATTGATGGTGTAGGTCACGCTGGGCGCAGTGGACTGGCTGGCGGAAGCTGCACCGGAAGTCGCCGGAGCCGAGCTGCCGGACGAGCCGCCGCAAGCGGCAAGACCCAGAACCAAAGTAAGGGACAGGATACAGGCAATGAGCTTTTTCATTAACATTTCCTCCTTAATTTTTGCGGCAGAAAGCCGCACCTTTGTCTATGGCTATCCGGCTGGCCAGCAGCCGGGGCATAAACCACCGTTAGCCCAACAGATTGGGAAGGAACAGGGTAATCTGAGGAATATAAGTAATTAACATCAAGGCCAGCAGGAACATGCCGATAAAGGGCAGCGCATGCTTGGCAATGCGGGTGACGGGAATTTTGGTAAGCGCATTTGCCACAAACAAATTGGTGCCAATGGGCGGCGTCACAAAACCAATAGCCAAGTTGACGGTCATCAAAACACCAAAGTGAATGGGATCCACACCGTACTGCTGTACAATGGGCAGCATAATCGGCGACAGAATCAGAATGCAGGGGACGGTATCCATAACCATGCCGGCAAACAGCAGGAAGAGGTTAATAACCAGAAGCACCACAATCTTGCTTTGCACATGATTGACAACATAAGTAGCCAACGTCTGGGGAATGTTCAGAATAGTGAGCACTCGTCCAAATACAATGCAAATGGAAAGGATGAGCATAACGGGCGTGGCAGTACGGGCGGTATCAATCAGGCAGCCCGCCAGCTTTTTAAGATTAATGGCCCGGTAGGCCACCACACCGATCAGCAACGCATAGACAACCGAAACACAAGCAGCCTCGGTAGGGCTGCCGATGCCGCCATAAATACCACCCAGAATAATGACCGGTGCCAGCAGCGCAAAAAAGCTCTCTTTTAGAATGGTCAAAAAGCCTTTATCGCGCAGAGCCTGTGCATTCTGAGCAATTTGGAGGTTGGAATTATCCCGGCGGGAAAAGTAGAACACAATGTAAGCAATGAGGCAAAGCGCTATCAATACGCCGGGCGCAAAGCCTGCAATAAACAAGTCTCCAATAGAGGCGCCCGTGGCCAAGCCGTATGTAATAAAAGGGATGCTGGGCGGTATGATAACGCCCAAACCGCCGGATACGGCAATCATGGCGGTGATAAAGTCCCGGTCATAACCCAGCCTGCTCAGCAGCGGAATACACATCGTACCGATAGCCGCCACAGTAGCAGGGCCGCTGCCGCAAATAGCGCCATAAAACAGGCAGGTAACCACCACCGCAATAGGCAGTCCCGAAGGAATATGCCCAAAGAAGTAGGCAAAGAAGTCAAACAGGCGGTTGGACATTCCGCTCTCGGCCATGATACTGGAAGAGAGCATGAAGAGCGGAATGGCCAGCAGAACATAGGAATCCATGCCGTTGACCATTGTTCTGAAAAAGTATTCCGTATTGCAGGTGAAAGCAGGATTAACCAAATGCACCGACAGCGTAGCCCAACCCACACTAAAAGCAATTGGGATGCCCAAAGCCAAGAACGCTACAAAAACACTAAACATTACGCCTATCATGCTGCATCCCCTCCGTTAAGTCCGCCGGACTTTTTATCGAGCAGTCTGGAAAATCGCGTGTAAAATTTCTGGATAATGCGCACAACGCTCAGGCAAAGCCCAAATGCCAATGCACCGTACACGAACACCATAGGCAGATGTAAACCAGCCGATATCTGGTTGCGGGCTGCCAATTGTTGCATAGACCGGAAAGCTGCAGGCAGCATATAGAGGACGAAGGTTGCGCTCACTAAATCCTGAATAATGCTGAGCGCAGGGAGCATCTTGGGACAGAGCACCTCAATAATGTTCACCCGGATGTGCGTGTCGTTTCGGATACCATAACTGACGCCCATGAACACAAACCATATGAACATATAACGGGTAGACTCTTCCGTCCAGGTCAGCGGGGCCTTCATTACATACCGAAAGAACACATGGGTCGTCATCATAATGACGATGCCGCATAGAAAAATTGCCATCAGCACCTCTTCAAAGTGCCGATCAAGCCAGAACAGAGCCTTTTTCATTGTTTGTCGTCTCCTTGATCTGTTTTTCTTTTACTTACGGCGAGACCCTCCTTCGACCGCCGTATAAGTTTTCTTATTGAAGGTCGGCTTGTTTGTCGATGATTTTGTTCATTTATTATGAACATGTTCTTATATTGATATTATATATGATACTGATGAGTTAACTTTTTGTCAACCTAAAGAATACATATTTCCCCCTTTAAAACACACAAAAATAGCGCTCTATTTTTGGCAACCTAAACAAAGGCAAGCCTTATTGCGGTGAGATGTGGCATCATATGGTCTTTGGCGAAAGGGTTAACAAATGCTTTAAAATAAAAAACGGCCTCCAAATCTCGTGCAATCCAACCAGACTGTCCAAGGTTTAAAGGCTTAGCTTTATATGCTTTGTACGATATGTGTTTGGTAGTCCCGGGACGCTCTGTTTTAAAGAATCTCCCCTTGCGCCGCCGAAATATCCATATAATTATAACGCATTGCCCAGGACGGATGTAGGCGTCTCAGATTGCCGACGCATGCCGAGTGGGCGTATGCGAGTCGATTCCCTGCCGCGGCAATACACCAAAATAGAACAGGCCAATCTTTGGATTGGCCTGTTCTATTTTGTGTTTTGTGCGATATATGTATGCCATTATGCCCTCGAGAGCGGATTTGAACTATTACGATATAGACCGTTACAAATCCTTTGTAAATTCATTGGGCCATTCGAGATTTAAAGATCAAATCAATCCTAAATAGTCCGTTCAAAACAAAGTATTCTATGCTAATATGATATCGAATTAGGCAATGCCAAAAGAACGGAGGGCTGCGAAAATGGGATCTACCTTAAAAGAGATTCTGGAGCTGGACTGCTTTCAGGGCGCGCGGGTGCTGGCGGGAATCGAAGGCTTACAGTCAAAAGTAAGCCTTCTCAATGTGATGGAGGTTCCCGACATCGACAACTGGGTCTCCGAAAACGCGCTGATTCTTACGACCGCCTATCCGTTTAGGGACAATCCCGCGGCGTTACTCCCGTTAATTAGGCATCTGCACGCCAAAAAGGTGTCGGGCATAGCGATCAAATTTGATCGGTTTATCAAAGCGCTCCCCGCCGAGGTGATCAAACATGCGAATCAGCTTCTGTTTCCGCTGATTTCCCTCCCGTGGGAGATGAAGTTTGACAACACAATTCTCGAAGCGCTTTCCCACATTATTCAAGAGGATTATACCGAAATTAAAAGTATTCGCAAAATTTCCCGCCAGCTCGAAGAAATGGCGCTGGGCGGATGCAGTATCGACCAGATCATTCGCTTACTCGCCAGCCTGAGTCAGGGAAATGTGATTTTAAGGGCGCCATCTGGAAAAACCATCGCCCGATGCCTGTCTACCGATGCGGCGCAGCAAAAGCTTCCGGTCGCCGGCAGCTATGAAAAGCAGGTGATTTTCGACGGCAAGCTCTACGCGGAGATCTCTCTGTCGATCTTTCGTCGCTCGGTGGAACGCAAGGATATTGAGTTGATCAGCTCGGCCGTGCCGTCCCTCCTGATGCTGCTGCTGCAATCCTATTCAGCGGGCCGCCATAAAGAGCGGGAGAATATTCTCAATGGTCTGTTACAGGGGTACCTGCACTACTCTTCCAAGCATCTTGCCCATCTGCATTCGCTGGGTATCGACACAGCCAAAAGCTATACCATTATTGTCTTTTCGGCGGGACAGGCCAATGAAGAGGTCATCGGTCTGCTTTTGGATGCTGTTTTACAGGTTTCGCAGGCCCAGATTCCTTCCGCCGTCTCCCCTTGGGTGAGCACCGCAATGGCCGACTTACAGCGGGTGAGTTGTTAACCGGCATTGTCGTGTCTCCCCTTGGGTGAGCACCGCAATGGCCGACTGCGTTGTACAGCTCTATCCCGCCGGGCCGCAGCCCTTGCGGGAGCTGGAGACGCTCTACAGCAGGATAAAAACCGAGATTCAACAGCAGCTGCCCAAAGCAACGATCAGCATCGGGGTCAGCCGTTGGCCGGGCGAGTCCGGAACGCTGGACGTCGGTTTTCAGGAGGCGAAAAAAGCAATCAAGCTCGGGGAGCAGCTCCGCGGGAAGGACGGGGTCTATTTCTACGACAATCTGGTTCTGGATTCTATCCTGTCGGGCCTGCCCCTGAATGACAGCGAACTGCAATATTTTATTGAAAGTCAGTTGGGTGCGCTGCTGCGCTATGATTCCAACAAGAATAAACAGCTCCTGCGAACGCTCCAACAGCTTCTTTCGGGCAATAACAGCAGGGAGGTTGCGGAAAAGCTGTTTATCCACCACAAAACATTCGCCTATCGCAAGGCAGCCATCGAAAAAATTTTGGGCGTTTCCCTTGATGACGGCCCTAAGCGCTTACAGCTTGCGGTCGCAATGAAGCTGTTTATACTCCATTACGGCATGAACCCCGAGGCGTTCTTTGCCAGAACGCCGTGAGACAAGCTTAAAGCTTATAGTAGGAAGAAAGAAAAAGCAGCTACAGGCGTATATCAAGAAGCAATTGGAGGAAGACGAGCTATCGGATCAGATGAGCCTAAAGGAATATACTGACCCGTTTACGGGTAGCAAGAATACCAAGGCATAAAAGAATACCCCTTTAGGGGTTGCCCGAAAAAGCAATGCGGATGGCAGAGCGTTCGGGGCCCCTTGAGGGGTATTGTTGATGGCTATGTAGCTTGTTCGGTGCCAACAGGGATGCTATGTATCCATGCGCTCGCGGAAGATGAGCTGCTCCATGACGACCACGAGAATGATCACCATGATAATCGGGTTTTTAAAGAGCGTTCCAACCAGCCTGGGGACGGTTGCGAAGAAGGTTTCCGGAAGAAAGCTGAGGCCAAACGCCAGAAAAACCAAAAACTCGACGATAAAAATTTCGCGCGTCGCAAATTTTGGCCCCTGTGCCCAGTTGCTTGCGCCAATGCCGATCAGGGTGCAGGCCACCCCCATCATGACCGCGCCGGCGACCGCTTCAGGC
>JAEWYJ010000299.1 GCA_023395695.1 Bacillota bacterium
GTGTATGCCAACCCCGATGCACAAATGCTGGCGGCCTTTGAGGCGAAAAAGGCGGTATACGACGGCGTGCAGGCTGAAACTGCTGCGTTTTTAGAAGCGGCGCCCTTCACCCGTGACGGCGTGCGTATTGACATCGGCGTCAATATCGGGTCGGCACAGGGGGCTGATTTTAAGCACTGCGACTTTATAGGTCTGTTCCGCACCGAGTTTTTATTTATGCAAAGCGACCATCTGCCAACCGAGGAAGAGCAGTTTGAAGCCTATAAGCAGGTGCTACAGCAGGCAGGTGAGCGGCCCGTAACGCTGCGCACACTCGATATCGGCGGTGATAAAAGCTTGCCTTATATGGCGCTGCCCAAGGAGGAAAATCCATTTTTGGGCAAGCGTGCGCTGCGGCTGTGCTTTGACATGCCCGACGTGTTCGAGACGCAGCTGCGCGCCGCGCTGCGCGCTTCGGTGTTCGGTACACTGTGGATTATGCTGCCGATGGTCGGGGGGCTTGAGGATATTCGCCGGGCCAGACAGATTGTAGAAAGGGTAAAAGCACAGCTCGACGCGCAGCGGATTCCCTATGACCCTCATGCCCGGCTCGGCATTATGATCGAAATTCCGTCCATCGCGCTGATGGCCGATTTGGCGGCGCAGGAAGTGGATTTTGCAAGCCTTGGTACCAACGACCTGTGCCAGTACACCTGCGCGGCGGATCGTATGAACCCGGGGGTCAGCGAATATTGCCGCAGTCTGTCTCCCGCAATGCTGCGCATCATAAAAATGTCGGCAGACGCGTTTAATCAGGCAGGAAAGCCAATCTCAGTCTGCGGGGAGCTTGCTGGGAATCCGGACGCAGCCGTGCTGCTGGTTGGACTTGGCCTGCGTAAGCTGAGTATGAACGCCGGCAGTATTGCAGCTGTTAAGCGCCGCCTTTCAGAGGTAACGCTCGCGCAGGCGCAGCAGGCGGCCGCGCGGGCCATCGGCTTGGCAACACAGGACGAGGTGCTCTGCTGTGCAGCCGCTGCCGGGCGCTGACCGGAGCCTTTGCGGCGCTTTCCAGTGGGTTTTCAGACCGGACGGATTATACAGAGCGGATAACAAGACGGGCGGTCTTGTTATCCGCTCTCTCTGTGCAGGCGGCCTTATTTTGTGAGCAGAATTTACCGGAGTGGAGAACTTTTAAGAGTGTCCTATGTTTTTGCAGGGGAGAACAGGCCGGTCAGCCCCAGCTTTGCAACGCGCGCCCGAACGGCTGAAACCTCGGTGGTGTAGAGTGACAGGGCCTTGATATGCTCAAACAATACCGATCCCGAAAACGTATATTTTAAGCTGCGGCCCTCGTCGGTCTGCAGCTGCTCGTTGATATAGGCAATGGCTTCGCCAATAGCCAGCGCGCGCGGCAGCACCAGGAGCGCCTTGCCCTGGGCGGTGCGTACGGCATTGTAACCGGCCAGTGTGCCGGTGACGATGGCCTCGGTGTGTCCCACGAGCAGACCGGTCTTTTCCCCGCCGCAAAACAGGTTTGCAACACCCTTAACCTTCAACGCGTTATCGCGGGGCGCTATTGCCAAAAACCGCATCGAATTGCCCTTGCCGCCCGCATAAGGGTCCTCGTAGCGCGCATTTTCAAAGCCGGGAATCTGATGAAGCCGCCCAATGTCAAAGTACGGGCTCATCAGCTTGGCGTGGCCGGTATCAAGCAGCACAAGATTTTCGGCAAAGGCTCTGAGTGCGTACTGCTGGCATGTTTTAATGTCCAGATGATCCTGTATCAGCGCCTCGGGCACCGGTATGCCCGCAACGCCCGTTTCTTCCAGCTGTGCGGCAAGCTCAGGTGAGAGCGACGCCTTATGCAGCTTGCACGAGCCGCTCATGGCCCCGGTTGCCCGTCCGGCCGCTTACTCTGCAGCTCCGCCACGCCGGCCAACGCCGCAAGGCTGACGCGGCCGCCATAGCTTGGGCAACGCAGCACGCACATGGCACAGCCGTTGCCGTATTGTGCGCAGTTGTTCATGGGGCCTGCCGTGCCGGTGGTATCCACAAAAACATCGCCAGCCAGCCAGCTGCCGTTGTCGGCCTGTACAGCCGCAATGGCGTCTTTTGTCATACGCACTTTTGTAATTCTGTGCTCAAACAGCAGCCGGATGCTCAGTTTTTCAAGATGCCGCTGTACAGCCATGGGCGTTTTGGCAATGTCGTAAAGGCTTGCGTGCTTATGGCCGGGAAAATCGACGTTTTTATGCCTGCAATTGGCATCTGTAATGGCAAACAGGTCTCCGCCGCCTAATGCAATGGCCTCCTCGGCGGCCGTAAACCGCCCATTGTTGCGCATAATACCGCCCACCAGCCCGGTGCCCAGTGGCATGTCGGTGCGCTCGCACAGCGTTACATCCGCCCCGTTTTTTGCGGCTGCAACCGCCGCTGCACAACCGGCCCAGCCTGCGCCGACAATAATCACCTTCATAAGCCGGTCTCCTCCCTCCGTTTGATGCAATAAATGGCGGAGTAACCCAAGAACCGTGCAAGGGCTCCGCCATACTCAAAAAATAATAGCGTTGGCTTTTCGTCGCGCGCGGCAATGGAACGGGCGATTAATAAAAATACTTGTGTGGCTCCGGCCAACTATTCTTCTCCGTACAGCATACCGCTCAAAATGTCGCAACACGCATGACGACGCCTCTTATAGGAATATTATGACAGAATACCCGTTAACAGAAGTGCGAATACCCAGCAAATATAATGCCGATATTTTAAATTGTCTACGCGGGTTGTAGACATTCCGGCCGGGTTTGTGGTAAAATTAACTTACGCTCTTATTCTTTAACCTTGGAGGTGCTTCTATGCTGCTTATATC
>JAEWYJ010000341.1 GCA_023395695.1 Bacillota bacterium
GAGCGAGCGATATGGCGCGCTCCTCCGGCAAGCCTTTCACATGTGTGCCCTCCCCTGTGTCGTCTTAGTGCATGTATATGCAGGGAAAAGCAGTTTTAGATTAACTTTTGTTTAATTGCGCGGGGCGGTAACTTTGGCTTGGCCGCATGGCGTCAATGCGATAAAAATTTTTACACCTGACTTTATATTATGGCTGTAAGGCACAGACCTTCTTTTAACCCTCAATTTTAAAAGTAATCAGAAATAAATTTAATACGAGCGCTATAGACTGCCTTATCGTCTTGATGAACATCAAAATGAACAACGTCTGAGCCATCACCCAAATAGATATACCCTGAATGTGCACGCGGTTCAAATCCAGAAAGCTGTTCACGGGCATCCTCAATTTGTGTGATGAGTTGCTTTTCTATGAACTCCGTCGATAATTCTCCGCCGCTCATCACACTGAATACCCGGCAAGCCATCTGTATAGATTCGACATCCGGCAAGGCCTGCTCCGGCGTTGCGCCGGGTACGAGCTCCATTTTGAATGTATATGTTTCTGCTCTGCCGTTTTCGTTTTCAAACGAAATATCCAGTTCGCCTTTAGAAAATTCCCCGCTCATTCGGCGCATATAACGCGTATCATTCCATGGGCCAACCTCATGCAAAGCAACGCCATAATAACCTTGCAATAACGTTTGAACTTCTGCCATGCGGCTGTCAAACTTCAGTTTTGATTCCTCAGCAGTGATTTCAGGGCGAAAAAACATATATCGGGCACAGCTATACCCACAAGAAGAATAACAGATTATTGCAAAGATAATCGCCAGCCATTCCCAACGCCAGCGGCGCACGGCACGCCTTAAAAGCACTTTCACTGGATTACTCCTTGTAGTAATATTTAAAGCGAACGCTCACTTCGTAAGGAGAAATAACTTTCTCTTTTTGCGAAAACCAGCCCGCATTGTTTGCCAGACGTCCTTTGTTATCTTTAATCATTTCTACTAAGCCTTTAGTAAAAATATCTTCATAAGGAATTTTCCTATCAAGGTCATAATCATAGGTGTCCTCGGCACTACAATCGAAAATCCATCCTTTTATTGAATCATACACCGCACTATAATAAATGTCTATTTTGCCAAACGAATAGTATAAATCCAGATTATCATCACTATTCAGCCTCAGCTCTACTTTACTCGAAAACGACGCTTGACTGCGTCTGTGGGCTGTTTTGTCCAGCCAATCCCATTTCAGCTGCTGCCGAAACTTATCCGAAGCTTTTAGCTTACTTATAATCTCTGAGTCATCTTGAAAGGTAACACTGTTTGGAAACCTTTGCAAAGAATGTACAAGCAATTCTGCGGCTGTGTCACAGTGTTTTGGCTTTAGATAAAATTTGATACCCGCCAGCCAAATCAGACATTGAATATCTTTAGTGTGATTCCGCCAAATCCGATATAGCGTCGTTCCACCAATGCCCCAAAGCGGATTTGTGGCATTGATACCGTCTATTATTATAACAGTGTTATAAGGGTCATCCTTAAAAAAATCTATCAGCTTATTGTGCTGGCAGACAGAAATAAATTCTTTAACAGCAGTTTTAGTTTTTTCATCCACTGTACCATTTTCCATTATTTTACCACATTTTGGTCGAAAAGTCTTTAAGCGATTTATTGATTAAGGGTAATCTCTGATTAATTCGCCAATGGGTTCGCGGTGAAAATTTAAGATTGGCAGGGTGAAAGCCCGATATAAGACCGACGCTTATGCCTGTTTTTTAACGCGTCCAATGCTGAAGAAACTGCTAAAATAAAAATAGCTTCTGAAAAGAGATGCAAAATATTATTTTTGTCGAATAGTATCGTTTTAAGTTGCGATGCTATGCGTTGGGATGTATAATTGTGGAATCATAGATTTGTTTTGAATTCGCGACAGCTTGTTTTTAAGATATATACTACCAAGGAGGTGCAGCTTGTATTGAAAATCGCAATTTGTGACGATCAGCCTAGAGAACTGGAAATCCTCAAAAAATACATAGCAGAATACCTTGGCACCCATACCTTGGAAGCAGAAATGCAGGCGTTTTCCCACCCTGATCAATTACTGACCGCTATTGAAACCGAGAACTTTTATCTCTACCTGCTGGATATTGTCATGCCCATGGTCAGCGGACTGGAGCTGGGGCAGAGCATCCGTCGTATCAGCCGGGAGGCACAGATCATCTACATCACCACCGAGCCGGGCTATGCGCTGGACGCCTATGGGGTAAATCCGCTGCATTACCTGATCAAGCCTGTAGAAAAGCAGGCGCTGTTTTCCGCGCTGGAATTAGCCTTCTCCAAGGTGGATTTCGGCAAAGAAATTACCGTTACTGTGAAAGTTAAGGCGGGTCTGCGCACCTTGTCCGCAGGCCAAATTGCCTGCTGCGAGTATAAAAACCACGCTGCACGCTATACGCTGATTGGCGGCGAGCAGGTGGAAACAACCACGCTGGCCTACGGCTTTGCCGAACACATCGCGCCGCTCCTGCGCGATGTGCGCTTTCTTTCGCCGCATGTTTCATTTGCGCTTAATATGAACCGTGTGGAAAAGCTGACACGCGAGGGCTTTTATTTGCGCGACGGCGGCTTTGTGCCTGTTTCTGCCCGGCAGTATACCGCTGTGCGCAATGCCTATTTGTGCTACCGCTTGGGCAGGGAGGCGAAATAGTGGAAATGTTTTTTGCGCACTTTCTGCGCGCCGTCGTATCTGCCGCCGCAAACGTGGTGATTCTTATCTCGCTTTTGCAGCCAAAATACAGCCGAAAAGTCACAAGTCTTGTGCTGTTCATCATATTTATGCTGAATCTGTCAACGGCGGTTTTTTGCTATAGCATCGGCAACCTCACCTTGCTTACAAAGATAGACGTAATATTATTCACGCTGCTGTGCTTTGCGGCGCGGCCCTTTTTTCGAGACAGTTTTATGCAATGGCTGTTCTCTTACATCACTGCAATCAACGTGAGTATTATCGTGATCATACTCAGCTTTATTTTTTCAAGGCCCTTGCCCTATCCGCAATATGCAAATACCGTGTTACGGCTGTTCCTTTTTTCGGGTGTTATTCTGCTGTTTCGCAAGGTGCTGCGGCCCCTCTACCGCCAAGTGGCGGAACATTGGGCGGTGTTCTTTTATGTGGCGGCCAGTGCTTTTATTGCCTTATCGTGGTTCATGTTCAACAGCGATAATATTGTGCAGACGCTTACAACACAAACCGTGCCGCTGCTTTGGCTTATCCTTGTAACGCTGGCAGGGTATGGCTCCGTATTTCTCGGCCTCAAAAGCGTGGGCGCCGAATATCGCCTTAAGCAGGATAAAGCCTTGTTAGAGCTGTCCGGCGAGACAATGAAGCAGCGCCTTTCATTTATGGATGGGTCGGTAGGGCAAATGCGGGTTATGCAGCACGATCAGCGTCACCTTAACGCCACTCTTTTGGAGCTGATACAGCATGACGAGGTTGAAAACGCCGCTGCTTTGCTTCGCCAGCAGATTGCCGCTATACCGCAAAAGCCGGTTCGTTATTGTGAGAATATTACTGTAAACGCTGCGGTAAGCTACTACGCCGCCTTGGCCGAGGGGCGAAGAATCCGCTGTGATCTCAGGCTGGATATCCCCCAAAAGCTGCCGCTTGCTGAGTTGGCGCTATCTATGGCGCTTTCCAACCTGATGGAAAACGCCATACACGCCTGTGAAAAACGCGTTCCCCCGGCAGAACGCTATCTTCTCGTCCGCGCCCTCTACACCGGACAGCTCATTTTGGAGGTGGAGAATCCCTATTCCGGCGAGGTGCTGCTGGATGAAAACGGCTATCCCACCGTCCGGGAGAAAGGGCATGGTTGGGGCGGCGAGAGCGTCCGCGCTTTTGTCCGCGAAAACGGCGGCGAGCTTCTCTATCAGGTGGCGAATGGCGTCTTTAATGTGCGGTTGCTGATCTGAGCAAAGGCGTTGCCGTTGTCAAGAGGAAATATTACATTTATTTTCAAACATCAAGTAGAAAAATGAGTCTTTTAAGTAGAAAGGCTCATTTTTTCTTTTTCTCATGTTACGCTCAGAGCAGAACTTTACAAAATATTATGGAGATATTGGAGGAAATGGACATGAGAAAAAGAATACACGCTTTTCTGTCGGCATCCTGTTTGGCGCTTTCTTTGGCGTTGCTCGTTACCGGTTGCGCCCAAAATAGCAGCACGCCTGTTCCGGACGCGACGAGCAACGACCCGCCGGCCACAAGCGTGCCGGAGGCTGCTCCTGCTTTGTGGGAAGCAGGCAATACACGAAATAAGATCGTCGTCACGAGCGACATCCACCTTGGCATTGATGACCGCTACACAGAAA
>JAEWYJ010000351.1 GCA_023395695.1 Bacillota bacterium
TAGCCAGCATTGCGTTATGGCTTGAGAACAGAATACGCGTCATCATAACAGTGCAAAACGGCGTGAACAGCACATAAAAGATAAAATTAAGCAAAAACGTTTTATAGTCGGGTGCAGTGGCGATTAAAAGAATGCCCGAAACCAGTAACACCGCAAAAATACCGTTGATGCATACCGTAAAGCAGGTCATCGGCAGCCGGAGCGAGATGGTGTAGGAAACCACCCACTGCTTATACCGCATAATAGCGGCATGAAAATTTTTAAACGAATAGATGCTCTGCTGAAAGGTTTTAACCACCGGAATGCCGCGAATGTATTCGACAGCCTCGTTGTTCATATTTTCGAGCGCGCTCTGGTATTCGGCCATGCGCGCCTTCATAGACGGGCCGGCCATACGGAACATGAATACAAAGCCGACGACCATCGGCGCAAGGCTCAGGAGCCCCAACCGCCAGTCAAATACAAAAAGCATGACGAGCATGGCTGCCGGCGTCACATAGGCCCCTGTGATATCTGGAAGCTGATGGGCCAGATAGGTTTCGGTCTGGCCGGAGCTTTCGTCGATGATCCGGCGCAGCTTGCCGCTGCCCTGACCGGCAAGATAGCCCAGCGGCAACCCGACGATATGATGCAGCGCTCTGCTGCGCATTGTACTTGCAACGCGAAATGCCGCCACATGGGTGCACATGAGCGCCGCAAAGTAAACGGCAATACTCGCCAGTGCCAGAATGACGGCCAGCCAGCCGTAATAAGCGAGATTACGGGCCGACGTAATATCGGGCAGAACCAGAAACACCTCTCTGACAATGCACCAGATGAAAATAAACGGCAGGAGCGCCAGCACCGCACTGATGCCGGAGAGCGCGCATCCCAGATAGGTCAAAAACCGAAAGCGTCCGGCAAAGGCCAGAACATCCGAGATGCCATATTTTTTGTTGTCCAAAGGAACACCTCCTAATATTAAAACACAGATATTTAGGTTAGCTTAAACTAACCTAAGGGCCATTATAACCCCTGCCGTCATGCTGCGCCACTCCGCACGGGTATTTTTAACTCCATTCGGACAAAAACTTCAAAACGGATAGTATGCAGTGTCGCGTTGCTATATTAATATTCTATCAAAAGGTTGAATAGCCTGGCACGCAAATTGTAATGATACCACCCAAAAAATGCTACAGGATTGTCGGCGTTCTTTGGTGACTGCCAAGGCAGAGAACGCGCAAGGGCCGGTGCTCTTCAAAAACAACAGCATGGTCAGATGCAAAACATTGCAGTTGAACTTATTAATTCGAATACGTTGTCATCCTTAAGTTCAACTGCATGCAAGCAAGATGACGTTTGCCTTTGCACGCTAAATTGCCCTGCTTGTAGTCCGTCAAGACATCTTGGTTTTCTGGCGGTTTGACTATAGAAAAGCAGTCTGCCTTGTTTTTAGTGGTGCGGCGATAGCCAATTATAAAAGCCGTGCCCTCATTATGAAGGCACGGCTTTTTAACGGCGGAAACAAACATCCCGGTTTTAAATTTGCTTTTACAAGCTTTTTGCGGCAAGCGAGGCCGCAACAAACGCCTTGAACAGCGGATGCGCGTGGTTCGGCCGGCTCTTAAATTCCGGATGATACTGCACGCCAACAAAAAAGCCGTTGGCGGGCAATTCAACCGCTTCGACCAGTCGCTCGTCCGGCGAAACACCGGTGATACGCAGGCCCGCCGCGGTCATTCTCTCGCGGTAGCTATTGTTAAACTCATAGCGGTGGCGGTGGCGCTCGTGAATCAGCGGCTGGCCATAGGCGCCGGCCATATGGCTGCCGTCGGCAATTTTGCAGGGGTACGCACCCAGTCGCATGGTGCCGCCCATGACCACACCGTGCTGGTCGGGCATCAGGTCGATGACCAGATATTTACCGTCCGGCGCAAACTCGGTGGAATTGGCGCCCTCTAAGCCCAGCACGCCGCGCGCAAACTCAATAACAGCAATCTGCATACCAAGGCAAATGCCAAAATAAGGCACATTATGGGTTCTCGCATAGCGGGCTGCCGCAATTTTACCCTCTATGCCACGGTCGCCAAAGCCGCCCGGCACCAGAATACCGTCGCAGCCGCCCAGCAGCTCTGGCGCGGTGGCATCGGTCACCTCTTCGGCCTCAATCCACGTCAGATGCACGCGGGCCGCATTCTCAAAGCCGGCATGCTGCAGGGCCTCGGCCACCGACAGATAGGCGTCGTGCAGCCGCACATATTTTCCGACAATGCCGATGGTCACATCCTTGTCCCGGTTTTCAATGCGCGAGAGCATCTGGTTCCACTCGGTCATATCCGGCTCGGCACAGGCCAGCTGCAGCTCGCGGCAAACAATTTTTGCCAGACCGTTTTTCTCAAGCATCATCGGGGCCTGATACAGCACCGGCAGCGTGATATTCTCAATCACGCAGTCCTCCTTGACGTTGCAGAACAGCGCAATTTTATGCAGCACCGAGGGCTCTATCGGCTCGTCGCAGCGGCAGACAATCACGGTAGGCGAAACGCCCATCGCCTGCAGCTCCTTCACCGAATGCTGGGTCGGTTTGCTTTTGTGTTCGCCCGAGCTCTTAATGTAGGGC
>JAEWYJ010000002.1 GCA_023395695.1 Bacillota bacterium
GACGAGGAGACCCGCGCCGTCGCCCAAATGGTGTTGGCCGGTAAGCTTAATAAAGATCTTGTGGCGCAGATTAACGCACAGGGCGGCCGCGCTATGGGCCTTTGCGGCGTGGACGGCGGCATGCTGACCGTTAAGAAGATGGAGGACGAGGTCGATTACGGCTTTGTCGGCGAGATGACCAAGGTTGATCCCAAGCCGATTACCGACCTGCTCGACGCGGGGTACATTCCGGTTATCACAAGCATCGGCGCGGATGAAAACGGCGTAACCTACAACATCAACGCCGACACAATGGCCTGCTATGTGGCCAGCGCCCTAAAGGCCGAAAACATTATTCTTATGACCGACATACGCGGCCTGCTGATGGATAAAAATGACGAAAACACGCTGATCCCAACCGTTGCGCCCGGTGAGGTTCCCGCTCTGATTGAAAAGGGCGTTATCGCCGGCGGCATGATCCCCAAAATTCAATGCTGTGTCGATACGCTGGAGCAGGGCGTCACCAAGGCTGCCATTATCGACGGCAGAATTGTGCATGCCATCCTGATTGAAATGCTCTCCGACGAAGGCATTGGCACGATGATTTACAAGGAGGATGCAAAATGACCTTTTCTGATATCAAGGAACTGGATCAGGCTCATGTCGCCCACACCTACGGCCGCGCCGGTCTTGCGGTAAAATGCGGCAAGGGTGCTGTCTGTGAGGATTTTGACGGCAAAAGCTATATTGATTTTTCCAGTGGCATCGGCGTTAATGCGCTCGGCTTTGCCGACCCCGAGTGGGTCAGCGCCGTGTCGGAACAAGCCGCCTGCCTGGCACATATTTCAAACCTTTACTATACCGCGCCGGGCGTGCAGGTTGCCAAACAGCTGTGCGAAAAATCCGGCATGAAAAAGGTTTTCTTCGGCAACTCGGGCGCCGAGGCCAACGAGGGTATGATTAAAGCCGCGAGAAAATATGCGCAGGTCAAATATGGCAAGGAGCGGTATGAAATCGTCACGCTGCTCAATTCCTTTCACGGGCGCACCATTACCACCGTGGCAGCCACCGGGCAAGCGTCGATGCATGTGAATTTTGACCCGTTTACCCCCGGCTTTGTTTATGCCGAGGCCAACAATTTTGACGACGTTCTCTCAAAGATCAGCGATAAAACCGCCGCCATTATGATGGAAATGGTACAGGGCGAGGGTGGCGTCATCCCGCTCGAGCGCGCCTTTGTCCAGAAGGTCGCCGCACTCTGCGCCGAGCGCGATATTCTGCTGCTCGTCGACGAGGTGCAGACCGGCATCGGACGCACCGGCCATTTTTACTGCTATCAGGCGTTCGGCATTTCTCCCGACATTGTCAGCTCGGCCAAGGGGCTGGGTAACGGTCTGCCCATCGGCGCGGTGCTGTTCGGCGAGAAAACGGCTGAAACGCTGGTACCCGGCGACCACGGCTCAACCTTTGGCATGAACCCTGTCGTTTGCGCGGGCGCAAATGTCGTTTTAAACCGGCTGACCGACGCTTTTTTAGCCGATGTTACCCGCAAGGGCCAAAAGCTGGTCAATGCAATTGCATTGAATGAGAATGTCGGGTCGGTCACCGGCATGGGACTGATGATTGGCATCGGCCTTAAAAAAGGCACCTCCAAGGAGATTGCAGCCAAATGCCTTGAAAAGGGGCTGATTGTGCTGACCGCGCACGAAAAGGTTCGTCTGCTTCCGCCCCTGACCATTACCGACGCCGAGTTGGAACAGGGCCGCGCAACCCTGCTTGAGGTAGTGGAGGAGGCCGGTAACACATGAAGCACCTGCTTAAGCTTCTCGATCTTTCAAGCGAGGAAATTATCGGGCTTTTAGAGCTGGCCGACAAGCTCAAATACGAAAAACAGCACAACATCCCCCACCCCATTTTAAGCGGCCAGACGCTGGGCATGATCTTTCAAAAATCCTCAACCCGCACCCGCGTCTCGTTTGAGGTGGGCATGTATCAGCTTGGGGGGCAGGCGCTGTTCCTTTCCTCACGCGACTTGCAGATTGGCCGCGGCGAGCCGGTGGCGGATACCGCCCGCGTGCTCTCGCGTTATCTGGACGGCCTTATGATCCGCACCTTTGCGCAGGAAGAGGTTGAGGCATTCGCTACGCATGGCAGCATTCCGGTTATCAACGCGCTGACCGACTTTGCCCACCCCTGCCAGGTACTGGCCGATTTGCAGACCATCCGCGAATACCACAAAACGCTTGAGGGTAAAAAGCTTTGCTTTATCGGCGACGGTAACAATATGGCAAACTCGCTGATTGTCGGCGGCCTTAAAACCGGCATGAAGGTCAGCGTCGTCACACCCGAAAACTATGCGCCCGATCCGGTCATTATGGCCTTTGCAAAGGATTACCCCGGATTTGAATGGACACCGGATGTTTTGCAGGGCGCTGCCGACGCCGATGTGCTTTATACCGACGTCTGGGCGTCGATGGGTCAGGAGTCGGAGCAGCTGCTGCGTGCGCACGCGTTTTCGGGCTATCAAATAAACAAAGCCGTTATGTCCGCTGCCCACGCCGATGCAATTGTGCTGCACTGCCT
>JAEWYJ010000054.1 GCA_023395695.1 Bacillota bacterium
CCCCCCCGGCGGGGGCCCCGCCCGGCACCGATACAAACATCTGGCTTATAGGGCGTCACACATAAATCTTGTCTTTCTCATAGATAAGCCGGTCGTCGCTATAAACCTGAATGTCCGAGAAGGAAACATCTACATGGCAGGGGGCCTTTACCTTACCGCCGATGGCATAGTTGCTGCCAATGCCCACATGTCCGGTGCCCCATTTGCCCAAATCCTCAAGATTGTTGGCATACATGCGCGAGACGGGGTTGAGCCCTAGGCCAAACTCTGCAACATTAAAGGCGGTGGGATCGTTAAAATCGCCAAGCAGCTTCATCAGCTCTTCGCCGCCGGCGCCTTCAGCCCCGACAATGAGGCCGTTTTTAACAAACAGGGTGGTCGGCTCGTCCTTCATAACGCCGATATTCATGATACGTACATTCACAACAATTTTGCCGTTGGCGGTGCCTTCTATGGGTGCAATATTAATCTCGCTGTTTGGCCATGCGGCAAACTGCCCCGGCTCGCGGAACAGGCCGGTTTCATACTGCATGGGGCGGCCCTCGACGATACCTTCGAGATCGGTGCCTTCTTTAGTGGTAAAACGCCATTTTTTACCCGCGCTGATCACTGCGCCAAGCTTACGCCCGCGCGCGTCGCACTCCAGATAATTTCCCAGCATAGCGCCGGTACACATCAGATCCTCGGTCACCTCGCACATTGTGGTGCCGCGGGCGCCGTTTCTCAGCGCGCGGACTCTCGCGTCGGTATGGGTTTGAGAGTAGGTCGCAGGGAGAAAAAACACGTCGGAAGCGGCTACGGCGTCCTCGGCAGGCTTGGTCAGCTGGGCGCCATGTGCGCCGGTAGGGGTAATCATGACAATGGTGGGCTTTGCGCCGAGCGCCAACGACGCCCCGGCAATGCATTCGGCGATGCGCAGCTTGTTAAAATCGCTTGAAATGACAACATTTTCTCCGGGCCGGATATTGGCGCACTGGGTGCAAAGCTTGTAGGCGCCCTGCATCATTTCAACCCTGAGCGATTCGCCCGGCATGTAGTGCATGTACTGAATCGGCCATACGCCACTGTTTCTGCTCATAAAAATTCCTCCTGGTGTTTATAAAATTTTGGCTAGCGCTTTTGTGAATAGAAGTTGGCGGTTAAATTCCCCTGATAGCCTTTCTCTGCAAAACGGACGCCCCGTTCGACCTGTTCGGTGATACGGACCGGTACATCGCGCAGCTCGGTATCATAGCGCGGAAGCTGCCGGAGCTGCCCGATCATTTCGAGCTCCTGTGCCGAAAGCGCAAAATCCATAATATCGGCGTTTTCAACCATCCGGCCGGGCGTCACCGTTTTAGGTACTGTGACAATTCCCAGCTGGTAAGCCCAGCGCAGGCAGACCTGCGCCGGCGTTTTGCCGTGCTTTGCAGCGAGCGTGAGAATAACGTCGTTGGTCAGCAGCTCGCCTTTTGGCCCGCTGCCCAGCGACTGCCATCCGCCTACCGCAATGCCCTTGTACGCACAGAGCGCACGCACCTCGTAATTGCTTACCAGCGGGTTGCATTCCATCTGCAAAAAGGCGGGAACCACTTCGCAGCTGTCGAGCAGCGTCATCAGCTGCTTAACCCGGAAGTTTGAAACGCCGATGGCTCGTATCCGGCCGCTGCGGTATATTTGCTCCATTACCTTCCAGCCGTCCACATATGCAACAGGCCAGTGTAACAGCCAAAGGTCGATAAATTCTAACCCTAGCCGCTCAAGGCTTTCCTCATAGGCGCGCTCGGTCGTATTCTCATACAGATCGGTCGGCCAGACCTTGGTTGTGAGAAAAATCTCCTCACGTGGAACGCCGCTCTCCCGGATGCCTTGCCCCACGCCGCGCTCGCAGTTATAAAACGCTGCCGTATCGATCAGCCGGTATCCGGCTCCAAGGGCCTCGCGCACCGCAACAGCGGCCTGCTCATCGGTCATCATCCATGTGCCAAAGCCCATCATGGGCATTTTTACGCCATTATTCAGGAGTGTTGTCGTGTTTAAAATAGATTCCATGGTCAGACTCCTTTCCCGGACTGGTCAGCCCATGTATGCGCCGCCGTTGACATTAATGGTTACGCCAGTAATATAACCGGCAGCCTCGCTGGCCAAAAAGGCCATGGCCGCGGCAATATCGGCCGGTTTGGCAATACGCCCCGCCGGAATACTTTGCGCGAGCGGTGTGAAATCGGTTTCGACCAGGTCGGTGTTGCTCGGCCCGGGCGCGACACAGTTGGCGGTGATGCCATAGGGTGCCATCTCTTTGCCAATGGCGCGTGTAATGCCGATAACGGCGGACTTTGCCGCGATATAGTGTGGCCCGCCGAACACGCCGCCCCCGTTTTTAGCGGAAATGGAGCTGACATTGACAATGCGGCCATACTTTTGCTCAATCATGTAGGGAAGCGCCGCCTGCATGCAGAAGAAAACGCCGTTCAGGTTAATTGAAAGCATTCGGTTCCATTCCTCGGGCGTCATATCAAGCGTCTTTTTCTGCTGGCTGATACCCGCGTTATTAATCAGGATATCGATTCTTCCAAAAGCCTCAACGGTGGTTTTCATCAGCGATTGGATGCTTTCTGGGTCGGCGACATTGGCGGCGACGCCGATGGCCCTTCCTCCCATAGCCTCAATTATTTTGGCGGTTTCCGCTGCGCCTGCCCCGTTGACATCCGCCGCAACAACGGCGC
>JAEWYJ010000116.1 GCA_023395695.1 Bacillota bacterium
CCAAAATAGTTGCGTCTGCAATTATCATATAGTCATAAGAATAGTAGCTGGCGGCCAACGCAAAGGTGCCCGACAGCGCTCTGATAAATACCGGCCAGCGGTTGCGCTTTTGTACCTTAAAGCCATCCCCACCCTTATACAGCATATAGGCCGCTATAACAACCGACACAATATTACGGAAAAAAGCTTTTTGCAGCGTCGGCAAATCGCCGGCCATCCTGACAAAAACGCCCATAAAAGCAAAGGTCAGCGCCGAAATCAATAAAAAGCCTATTGCAACAGAATAAACGCCCCTGTGGGCGCACCGGTTCTGTAGGGCGCACCGGATACCCGTTCTGCTCATCATAATTATGTCCTTTATTCATTATTTGCCAATTCATTGTAACATTTTGCATTGCATTCGTCAAAGGCATTGCGCCATATTAAGGCAAATTTAAGATTTTGCAAGAATGGCCTGCACCGCTTTCGACCGACAGAAAAATAAAAGTCCTTTTTTCAACTTTATTTTTGCGCCCTGCAATAAAATAGTCATAAAGTGACGCTATAATATAGAAGTGATTTTTCCAAATCTATATTACTTCTGCCCTATGGCAGGAAAGGAGCTCCTTAATGAATTCTTTTGTTCGGCGCGCGTTTGCAGCATTAAGCGCGACAGCGTTGGCTTTCTCTCTTGCGCTGCCCGTTGCAGCCGATTACAGCAGCTTTGAGGCGGTCACCAGCCACGTCGATTTAAAGGTGCCGCAGACACTGCAAATTACAAAACCTGCCGAGGATATCACCGTTTCTGCCGCCTACTATTATATTATGGGCAGCAGTGACCCAAGCCAGCCGCTTTATATGGGCAATAACGACTATGAGATTACGACGCGCGGCAAATTCGGCAGCTTTGGCGTTTACGTCTCGCTGTCCTACGGGCAGAATCTCGTCAAATTTACGCAGGGCGGTCAAACCGTCAGCGTGTACATCACCCGCTCCGACACGGTACCCGCAGCGGTGGCAACCACTGTCTCGGACATGTTCCCCAGCTATAATAACGCCTATTTTGTCAATGATAAGGTACCGCTCTCCTGTGTGGCGCCGTCAGGCGCAACGGTAACCGCCACCGTCAAGGGCCGCACCGTCGCCCTCGCTCAGGTGGCCGCAACGGCGCAGGCCGGTGTTGCGGCGCGCTTTCGCGGGGACTATGTCATGCCCGACGCCGACGGCACCGTCAGCCTGGGCAATGTGACCTATACGATGACCTATCAGGGCAAAACCGTCACCAAAAGCTCCGCAGGCGAGCTGCTTACAACCGGCGCGGGCGATACGCTGACCGTGCAGTGCACACAGGTTTCGGCCGCCGTCATGAAAGCCCCTAACGGCGATTATATTGCCACCGCCAAGCTCGGCGCTGTGGACAATGTCATAGGCGGAAACGATACCTACTACCAGCTTTCTATGGGCGGCTGGATCAGTCGTGCCAACGTCGCCCCGCTCCTTGGCAAATACAACATTAAGAATACCGTTTCTTCGGTCGACTTTACGCAGGAGCCTAAGGCGGAGGTGTTCACCCTGAGCGGCCCGGTCAGCGCTATTGCCCAAAGCTGGCAGACTGACGGCAAGCTGGTAGTTACTCTGTTCAACACCGTCGGCCTGACGGAATTTTCGACAGCGCAGAGCAGCCTCTTTTCGGGCAGCACCGTCACGGCCAACGCCAATGGCTCCACGACGGTGGAGCTGCTGCTCAAGCCCGGCGCAACACTTTGGGGGCATGCCGTGCAATATGTGGACGGAGGCATACAGCTCATTTGCAAATATCGCCCTGTTCTCTCCGGCGACGCCAGCAAGCCGCTGTCCGGCATTACCGTCGCGCTTGATGCCGGTCACGGCAGCCAGGACCCCGGCGCACTGGGTCTGGCCCAGCTGACCGGCCCAACCGAGAGCACCGTCAACCGCGCCACAGCCGAAGCCGTTAAAAAGCATTTGGAAGCGATGGGCGCAACCGTACTGCTGCCTGCCCAGCTCGACCTGAACAGCCGCTTTAACGAGCGCATGTACCCGGCCATAAGCGGGCGCGCAGACCTGTTCATCTCCCTGCACTGCAACGCCACCGCTGCCAATGCCAACGGCATAAACGCAACCGGCATTGAGCTTTATTACTACGAGGGCATCGGCAAAAAGCTGGGCGAGAGCTTGCTTTCGACCATGGCCGCGTATACCGGCAGGCCCAACCGCGGCGTGCGGTATTACGCCTTCCGTGTAACGCTCAACTCGCTGGCGCCGTCGGTTCTTATGGAGATGGGTTACATGACCAACCCCTCCGATTACGACAGCCTTTGCAGCAAGGAAGGCATCTACCAGACCGCACTGGCTGTTGGCGACGGTATTGTAAATCTGCTGAAAGCTTAATAGAACGCCCCCATACACAGCCCGGCCGGCGCCGCATAAACGGAGCCGGCCGGGCTGTTTTGCCGCTTGAATCCAGAACGCCGGAATGCCAGAGGAGACAGGCGACGGATACGCGCCGAAAAGGCTCTTTTCTTTGGCAAGGGTGAAGCAAATCCTCACGGCACCACAGGAGATGCTTTGATATAGTCGACCAACTTGAAAAGTGGAACTGAATTGGAGCGGCTATTTTTTGTGCCGCAAGGCAAACGACGCAGGCGGGCCGGTGCCCGCCAAGGAGGATAACGCAGCGGCACGGAAAATAGGCCGCCAAGACAGTACGTTTTTTAAGTTGGTCGCTATATAGAAACCGATAGAAGGGCAAGCTGACTTGGCGGGATCGCTCGCCTACTGTCTCACTATGGCCCACAATTTAGGAGTGGTTACAGGCTTTATGGAACTGTTTTGCGTGCGTAAGTCACAGCTGCAAGGGGGGCAACTCCAAGGTTATCAACGCAGCTTGGTGTCAACCCGACCGTAAGCACCGCTCCTGTTTTATAAGTTGCCTGACTGCGCCTGCAAGCAACTCGGCTCCCGCAGCTTGCGCCGATTCAGTTTGTTTTGTCCAAAATACAGCAAAGCTTCCGGCCGTTATAGTTACGACCGGAAGCTTCTTGTTTTTATGAAACGCCTACGCGGCAGTTTCGACCGTGGCCGACTGTATGACAACGTCGGCCGCCGGCTTGTCGTTTGCGCCGGTTTCAACGCGGGCGATGGCATCCACAATGTCCATACCTGATATAACCTGCCCGAAAACGGTGTGCTTATAGTCAAGCGTCGGCAGACCGCCAACCTCAACATACTTGTCCACCGCAGCCGAAAAACGGGCGCGCACCTCGTCGGTCACGCCCTGCTCTCTGACGGCCGTCAGATTGGCGTTGAGCTCTTCGGCATAGGCCTCCAGCTCTTCTTCAGTAACATTGGGCTGCTGTTGCTTTTCGTTAAGCAGCATGCTGGCTTTGTAAAATTCCGAATTAGACAACAAATACTGCATCACCGCCTCGGCGTCCTCTGCTGAGACGCGGTAATTGCTGTCGGGGTACTGTGCGGCATCCTCCTGCACAATAAAGAACTGGCTGCCGTTGGTGCCATAACCCGCGTTCGCCATAGAAAGGGCGCCGCGGAAATTATAAAGATTGTCCGAAAACTCATCCTCAAAGCTCTCACCCCAGATACTCTCGCCGCCGGTGCCGGTGCCCTTGGGGTCGCCGCCCTGAATCATAAACCCTTCTATGACGCGATGAAAGGTCACGCCGTCATAGTACCCATCCTTACAGTGCTGCACAAAATTTTCCACCGCTTTAGGCGTGGCCTGCGGGAACAGCATTATTTTAATGTCACCCATTGAGGTGCGCAGCGTGACAATCGGGGTGCCTGCCTCCGGTTCTTCAAACTGGGGCAGATAACCGGTCTGCCAGGTGTTCTCCATTTGAGAATCGCCGCTGCTTTCCGCACCGGAAGCATCCCCTGAGGAGGATTGCGGCGCACCGCTTGAAGCGCTGCCACCGCAGCCCGAAAGCACCATGCCAAACGCCGTTAACAGCGCTGCCGTCCGTTTAAAATTCATTGTCGTACCACCTTAAATCTTTTTTAGCCATCGTTATTTTACCACAGAACCGCCATTTTACCAATGACTATTTTTAAAGCAATTTATTAATATATTGCCGCCGCGCAATGGGCTTACACCCGCTTTTAACAGGTAAATTTAAAATACACAGCCTTACGCGGATCTGGCT
>JAEWYJ010000119.1 GCA_023395695.1 Bacillota bacterium
GTATTGGTCCAGAAACTTTCTAGCCTTGCCCTTGTCGCGCTTAGGCCGTTCCCGCTCCCGCTCGCGGGTGCTTTTGGTCGGCTGGGGCGGCTCAATCAGATCCAGCGGCTCACCCTCTTCGGCGGAATCATCCCCGCCGGTCAGCGAGGTCATAAAATTCTGTAAAAAGCCCGGAATCGGCATGGCGCCGCCCGGCTCAAAGTCGCCCTCGGCACCGAAAATTTCGCTCATATGCTCCGATATATTTTCTATATCATCCTCGGACATGCCCAGCTTATCAATCATTTCCTGCACCTGCGGAATACGAAGCTCGCGGGCACACTGAATACAGTAGCCCTCGTTGACAGGCTGGCCGTTTTCCATTTTGCTGACAAATATCATAGCCATTCGCTGCTTACAGCGGCTGCACAGCATATTCATTGGATATCACCCCGGTTTTGTGGAATTTTATATGTGTAAAAGAATGATTTTTATTTTAGCAGTCAGTTATGAACTGGCTATGAAGCCAACTTTGACGTTTTTCGCATTTATATGAGCTTTATTGCCGAATTCACCCAAGGCCCTGCCGTGTAAAAATGCTTAAAGATCAGCGTTTGGCCAATCATCTCGGCCGAGACGGGGCCAAACTGTCCGCCGGAGGCCGAAATGAGGAACCACAGCACGGCCGAAGCGACGAACACATACAGCATACCCTGTATTGCGCCCAATACCCCTCCAAGCAGCTCGTTAAATGTTCCTATCAGCGGTAAATGATTGACAGTTTTTAAAAGGCCTGCAACCGTTTTGACCAGCATCATCAGCAGGCTGAACAGGATAAAAAATGCCACAACCCGCAGCAGGCCAATGGCAATCGGCGCAATAATCGTGTCGGTTATGGCGACGGTTACCGCCGCGGCGTTGCTGCCGGCCAGCTGCTGGTACCATTGCCCGACATAAATGCCCAGCTCCGACCCGAGCGCCGACGACAGTACCGCGGGCAGCTCGCTGACCAGCTCTTCAAGACCCTTGGCAAACGCAGCCGCATCGGCGGCGGTAAAGGTACCCAGCCGCTGTGCAACCATAGCGGCTATTTTATCGTAAAAAAAAGCGTGATAAATAAGCTCCGCCGCGGGCTGGCTGTAGGTCAGCGACACAAACAGGGCACCCATGGACCCCAGCAGCATGACGATGGTGTTTAAAAAGCCCTTTCGGTAAGACGCTATGGCAAAGACGGCAATAATGCCCACCGTCAGCGCGTCAAGAATCCACGGCATCGGCTATTCTTCCTTTCTGTATGGGCGGTTTGCAGCCTTTTACAGTGCGTTAATGTAAAAAGTCACCCGTAATGGCGGCGCTTTTTTCACTGCAAGGCGGACGATGGGCACAGGCTGACCCCTGCTCTGCGAGGACAGCGCGAAACAGATTGTCGGTACGGGCCGGTTTTCAAGTTAATCGCCTATAGTCCGGCCAATTTAAAAGGCGACGGCGCGGCAGGCGGTTTTGCGCCGGATAAGGCAACAACCGCCGCCATACCGGACGTATTTCAGGTGTTTTTAATGCAGTTTAGTGCAAAAGCCGGTCGCCATGCCGGTTGTTTGGCGCTGTGAAGCCCGCTTCTTAATGCTATCTTATGGCAGCGTGGTTAATCTGCTGCATGGTTGCGTAATAAAGTCTTTTTCCTATCACCTGCGCGAACAGCGCATCCGGCGTTTCGGTAATCTCTTCCTTTTGAAGCTCTGCGTTAAAGCGCACGGTGCGGTCGCCTAAAAATGCCAGCAGACCGTCATCATAAAAATGCAGGCTTTTAATATTGCGGTCAAGGCTGCCCTGCGCCGTCGGGACGGCGTTTTCATCCAGCAAAACCAGCCGGACGGAATGCGCCGCTTCGTAGTCGCCGACGGCCAGCGCCACGGCCCCTTCCGGCGCAATGGCAAAGGCTGCAATATGTTCATCGAGCAGCGAATAGCTGTTTTCCTTGCCGCTCACCGCCGACAGGCGATGCACCGCGCGGTCGGTGACGGCTGTGGTCTGCGCGTCCTCCGAGAGAGCCAGCGCCAGCAGCAGCTCGTTAGAGAGCACATGGGCACAACGCTCCTGCCCTGTTGCAATTTCAAAAACGGTCACCGCCGATTCCAGCGCGCCGCCGTTTAGTCCTACACCACCCACCGCAATATACCGCGCGTTCTTATCCAGCGCCAGATTATAGATCATCCGCTCGGCGGACACCCACAAAAACTGCTGCGTGTAGTTGGCGTCGTAAACAATAACCTGCGACTGGTCACCCAGAGCCGCTGTCGAAACGGCGCAGGCCCCGGTAGGCGCGATAGCGGCGGCGTAGATCGGGTAATCAAACCGATGCGAAAAAACGACCGTTTCTCCAGAGCGCACCTCCAGGTCGTAGCCGCCGCGCGCATAGGTCAGCAGATAGCGCCCGGCGGAAACCGCCAGTATATTCTGGCCCGCCGTACGTTTATTGATGACCTGCTTGCCGGCCTGATTATAGGCCGAAACGGCGTTCTCGGTCACCAGAACGGCGCGGCGCCCGACCGCCGAAAGCTGCAACGGCTCCGACGCAATATCCACCGGATAACCCGTCTGGTCAAACAGCATGGCCACCGTATCGGACAGCAGCACGCCAAAGCCCTGCGAGGCAATATCAAAGCGCAGCGCGTAGACAACGACAACGACCGCCGTAACCAGCGCGACCGCCGTCAGGCGCCGCACGGTTTTTCTGAAGGCGTATTTTTTGCGTTGCTTTTCAAAATCGGTGGTTTTGCCCACACGCGCCCCCCCTTTTGCGTCGCCTGCCGGCGATTCGGTATTCCAATAAAAGCGCAAGTCCGGTGATCTATAGCCGGATTAAGGCACAGACACTGCTCTGCTCCTGCGCTGCCGTTCAGGCCTCGGTTTTTAAGTTCAACAAAGAAATTTCGTCATAAAATACTTCCATCAATCTCAATCCGCGTGCCGGGGCCGTCATGCCCGCCCGGCTGCGGTCTTTCGACGCAATAATAGCGGGGATGCTGTCCGCCGCAAGGCGACCCTGCGCCATATCAAGCAGCGTGCCGGCCATAATACGCACCATATTGTAAAGAAACCCGTCGCCTGAGACTGAAAACGCAACCAAATGACCGGTTCGTATCACCGACGCGTCAAAAACGGTGCGCACGGTATCCTCAACCGACGCGCCGCTGTTCTGAAAGGCGGCAAAATCGTGCCGGCCAATAAACTGCCGCGCCTGCGCATGTAAAAAGTCCACATCAAGCCGGTAGGGTATATGCAGCGCCAGTCCCTCGTAAAAGGGGTCGCGCACCGGGCTGTTTAAAATGCGGTAGCAATAGCGCTTGCCCTTACAGGAATAACGCGCGTGAAAGTCCGGCGGAACCTCCCGGCAGGCCGTTGCCGCAATGGTTGGCGGCAGCTTCACATTCAAAGCCGGAATCAGCCGTTCGCACGGGATGCGGTTATCGGTTAAAAACGAGACGCAGTAGGTCATGGCGCTGACCCCCGAATCGGTGCGGGAGCAGCCCTTGACGTCAGGCCGGTGCTTTAGCACCGACTCCAGCGTGTCCTGAAAGGCCTGCATGACGGTCGGTGCATTTTTTTGTACCTGCCAGCCACTAAAGGCTCTGCCGTCAAAACGCAGCGTCACGAGTAAATTTCGCAAAATAACACCTCAAGGCTCTTTATAGCATTGTGATAAGCGCAAAGATAAGTTCATTAAACAGTCTGCGCGGGGGAAATTCAATCCGGCTTTCTATAGTATAAATATGCAATTTTTAATACATGGACGGAAAAATAAAGTTCATCGCAATGACCAGCGCCACCATAACAAGCGAAAAAGCCAGCGCCCCCCAGTCACGCGCCGCATATTGCAGCTGCTTCATGCGGGTGCGGCCCTCGTCGCCGTGGTAGCAACGGCATTCCATCGCGAGCGCCAGCTCGTCCGCGCGCCGAAACGATGACACAAACAGCGGAATAAGAATCGGTATCAGCGCTTTGGCGCGGTCTAACAGCCCCCCCGACTCCATATCCGCACCGCGGGCTTTCTGTGCCGACATAATCTTGTCGGTCTCCTCAATCAGCGTGGGGATAAACCGCAGTGCAATGGTCATCATCATGGCCAGCTCGTGCACCGGCACCCGCATCCTTTTAAGCGGTGAGAGCAGCCGCTCTATCGCGTCGGTCAGCGCAATGGGCGACGTGGTATAGGTTAAAAGCGACGTGCCCGCAATCAGGCAGATGATGCGCACAACCATGAGCACCGCCAGCAGTACGCCCTCGCGCGTGACCTTGATAAACCACAGCTCAAACACCGGCGTACCCTCAACAAAAACCATATTGAGTACGGCGGTGAACAGAATAATAGGCACAACCGGCTTTAGACTGTTTTTAACCAGCACCAGCGGGATGCCCGAAATAAGATAGCCCGCCAGCCCGACGGCGGCGCAAAGCAGCAGCCCCGCCATGTTGCTGGCGAGAAACAGCGCCGTAATATAGCACATGGTCATGATAATCTTCATGCGCGGGTCGAGCTGATGCAGCACCGAGCTGCCCGGAAAATACTGGCCGATGGTAATATCCTTAAGCATTTTTGCCACCCGCCCTTTCCAGCGCGCGCAAAAGCTCCCGGCGCGCGGCCTCAACGGTGTAAACATGCGTGCTCACGTCAAAGCCCTGCTGTTTAAGCGCCATGAATATTTTAGTCACCTGCGGGCAGCTCAGGCCCATGGCCACCAGCTCCCCGGTGCGGGAAAAAACCTCCTCCACCGTGCCGTAGGCAAACAGCCTGGAGTCGTTAATCACCAGCACCTTTTGGGCGTGGCGGGCTACATCCTCCATGCTGTGCGACACCAGCAGCACCGTGCTGCCGGTCTTTTTATGGTATTCCTTAATCTGGCCAAAAATCTGCTCGCGCCCCTTGGGGTCAAGACCCGCGGTCGGCTCGTCGAGAATCAGCACCTTTGGGCGCATGGCCAGCACGCCCGCGATTGCAACGCGGCGCTTCTGCCCGCCCGAAAGCTCAAATGGCGACTTTTGCATCACGTCGGGGTCAAGCCCGACAAAGCCGGCGGCTTCGCGGACACGGCTGTCAATCTCCGCCGCGGACAGCCCCATGTTGGAAGGGCCAAAGG
>JAEWYJ010000169.1 GCA_023395695.1 Bacillota bacterium
TTCATGACACTGAAAATGCGCGTTTTGCCGCCGGGGTAGACGTCAGAGACTACGAAGCCAGTCTGGCCGCTGCGGCAGAGTTGGGTATCCGGCATATTCTCACCAATATATGGACCGACGATCAGGCCTTTTATACGGAACAGTTCTGCCTTTTGTGCGAATTGGCCGCTGGGTATAACCAGACTGTCAGCGTTGAGTTTGTCACCTGGGCCAGCGTAAAAAACCTCCGGGAGGCAAAGGCGCTGCTGCTTTCTTCGGGCATGCATAACGTGGGTGTTGTTGTGGATTGTCTGCACTTCTATCGCTCCCGGGTACGGCCGGAAGAGCTTGATGAGTGCCCGCAGCATTGGTTTAACTATGCCCACTTATGCGACTGCGAGGCTGCCATCCCAGAGGATGAGGCGGCGCTGATACACACCGGACGGGCAGAACGCCTGTATCCCGGCGAGGGCAGCATCCCTATTAAAGATATTATTTCACGTATCCCCAGCGCTGTGCGCGGTTTGGAGGTTCCCCATTTAGAACGGGTGAATCAACTGGGATACGAAACGCATGCACGCCGCGCTCTTGCTGCTGCAAAGGCGTGTATGGGCGATTGAGCATGAAAAAGGAGAACATATTTATGGAACGTTATGTTGATAAGATTGTACTGATTACCGGCGCCGGTGATATTGCAGGGGCTACTGCCCGGCGTCTGCTTTCCGAAGGCGCAAACGTAGCCCTTACAGATTTTTCTGAAAAAGCGCTGGGGGAAGCTGCGGCAGTCCTTAAAGCAGAGGGCTGGGCCGAGGACCGCGTGATGACCGTGCAGGGAGATGTTCGCAGCCTGGAAGCTTGCGAGGCAGTTGTTGCCGCTGTGCAGTCCCAGTGGGGCAGGGTGGATGTACTGGCTGCCACTGCGGGCATTTTAAAGCATTTTCCGATTGACGAAATGACCGAATCACAGTGGCAGGATGTGGTGGATATCAACCTGACAGGCGTGTACCATTCGGTCAAGTCGGTGGTGCCAATTATGAAAATGCAAAACTATGGACGCATCGTACTTATTTCTTCTATAGGCGGCCGTACCGGGCGTCCCGGTGTCGGGGTCAACTATGCAGCGGCAAAGGCTGGCATTAACGGTATGGTTATGTGCCTTGGTTACGAACTTGGCCCTTGGAATATCACAGTTAACAGTGTGGCGCCCGGCCCCTTAAAGGGAAAAATGTTTCTTTCGCTTTCTCAGGATAAAGTGGATAAGCTTTCTAATGGCGTGCGCATTCCTCGCTTGGGGGAACTGGACGACATCGCTGCTGCTATTGCATACCTTGGCAGCGACGATGCGGCATGGACCACAGGGGAAGTGCTTGATGTCAACGGAGGGCTTCAGTACTGATACAGGCTACAGATGGCGTGTGTTGGCAATTATCAGATGTGTCGCCCTGCCTTTGACTTGTGTGGCAGGTGGCCCAACGGCTATGAAAATGCCGTTTTGTCCCGCCGGATATGTCAATGTAAAAAGCGGAGTGTCCTTAATAAAATCTTCAGATTCTATAAGGACACTCCGCAAGGTGCGAGTAGAATTATAGGACTTGGAAAATTCCAGTTATATCAATGGTTTACAGGCAGACGGCAAGCAGTATTTGCTTTACAGATTAATAAGGCAACAGTCCATCGGAACCAGTTGAAATTCCGATGGACTGCTCTTTATACTTGCTGCAATTAGTACACACAACATACTTTCAATCCACAGATTGCTCTGACATATTTAGAATATAATGTTTGGAGTAAAAAAAATATCTAAATTGCACATGTATACTTTTAAAAAAGTATTTTCTATGTTGTGTGTATTAAATGTTAATATTTTTTTATTTGTAATTTATGCCTTTCTCACTTCATAAATATGATTATGGGGTGAGAATTAATGTTGCATATAAGAGAACCGCCAGGGTAAAGACCAATTAAAAAGACCGTCGACATAAATCGACGGTCTTCTTGGTCTGAGTGACTGGATTTGAACCAGCGGCCTCTACCACCCCAAGGTAGCGCGCTACCATCTGCGCCACACCCAGATATACGAATTTTTAACAGCTAAATGAGTATAGCATGACTCCGAAGAAAATTCAAGGGGTTTGGCAAAAAAATTGAAGGCTCAAAACTCTGCCGGTGCTCGTAAGGCCGGCTAAACACAATTGATTGCAGCTAACCGATGTGATAAAATTATTGGCAGAGTTGCTGGTGTCGGCAGCCTCCGGATAATTAAACATATGGAATGGAGATTCTTTGTAAATGAACGAGAAAGAAATTGCAGAAATTCGCCGCCGTTTCCGCCCGGACAAAAGTAATATCACCCGGGTACGCGGCTGCTACATTAATGAGAAGCGGGAAATTGTCTCAACCTTTAACCAGTCGCTGCGCATGATGTCACAGGAGGAATCGGAAGCGCTGCTGGGCCTTCTGAAAAAAACATTGTCCGGCGCTCTGGGCAAAAATCTGATTGATATTGAGTTTGCAACCCAACAGGTGGTAGAGGGTGAAGAGCATAAGCTGCTCATGGCGCTTAAAAACGCGTCGCTGGAAGACGATGAGGCGGTGCAGGCTTTTTATACGCGTGTGATTCAGGCATTGAATATTGACCAGAATTATTTGATACTGCTGGCGTATGACAAATACGACGTGCCGAGTTACGAAAAGGATGGAGAAAAACACGACGAATCGTCAGACGTATTTTCATATTTTTTATGCAGTGTCTGCCCGGTTAAAATGACCAAGCCCGCACTCGGCTATTATGCGCCGGAAAATATTTTTCGGAATATCTCGGCGGACTGGGTCGTATCTCCGCCTGAATTAGGATTTATGTTCCCGGCTTTTGATGACCGGAGCACCAACATTTATAACGCCGTTTACTACACGCGTAATATTGCCGAAAGCTATGCCCAATTTATTGACGCTGTGTTCAAAACCGATGTTCCCATGCCTGCTGCCGAACAAAAAGAGACGTTTGAGACTATTCTGAGCGACAGCGTTGCCGGTGACTGCAGCCTGCAGGTGGTGCAGTCGGTGCACGAACAGCTTTCCGGGCTGATTGCTGAGCACAAGGCCAATAAAGTCAGAGAGCCGCTGGTTGTCTCTAAACAGACGGTCAGGGACGTTTTGGAGTCCTGCGGTGTGTCAGAAACGCATATGGCGGCTTTTGAGGAGCACTACGACAATGCCTTTGGTGCCGATAAGGCGATCAGCCCACGCAATATTGTGGACACAAAGCAGCTCGAGGTTCGCACGCCCGAGGTGATTATCCGGGTAAACCCAGAGTGCGGCAATCTGGTAGAAACGCGGGTCATAGACGGTAAAAAGTACATATTAATCCGTGCCGACCAGGGGGTTGAGGTTAACGGGGTGCCCATCAATATTCCGGATAATCCGGCCTAAAGACCGATGAGAGCGGGTATTCAAATGCGATGTGCCATACAGCTGCCCAGTCATCAACAGGGGCAGAGATGTTTTGTCGGTGATCAAGAAGCAAAGGCCACCGCGGCTTTGCACGGCGTAGGCAAAGTAGCCCGCCCGTGCAATGAGGGGGATTGTATTTAAAGGCTGGACATTCGACTCAGACGGTTGCATTCTACGGCTTATTGAAACACCGCACGATTCTGATGATTTGTTTTGCCGCCCGTTGCGTACTCGTTCTTAGGATATTGCCAGCCTGCCTGCGGCCGGTGCTTTTGGCGCACAAAATAAACGCGCTTATTCTGTATTCCATGCTAGAGCGTGTATGCAAACCCAAAGGTTGTAGTAAAAGTGGATAATATGGTAAAGTTGAACCATGAGACGACATGAGTTAAGCGAAGAACAATGGAATAAAATA
>JAEWYJ010000213.1 GCA_023395695.1 Bacillota bacterium
TGAGCTGCGGATTGCCCCTTGCGCCGAGCTGACGCAGCTTCACCGTGAGCTGCTGAGTGCCTGGACCGAATCGACCGCCGAAGATCAGGAGAAGCAGACACCTGTTCGGGTGATTGGACGTGCGGAAGAAATGCAGTATATGATGAAGGCTTATCGCTCCTTTTTGCTTGGCGCGCCGACAACGCTTTTAATTTTAGGCGAAAACGGCGTTGGGAAAACCTATCTTGTCAACAGCTTTCTCGACAGCATTGGCGAGGAGTCCTGCATCGTACTTAAAACCATTTGCTTTCAGGCGGAACGCGAGTTTATATTACAGCCGTGGAATACCATTATGCTACAGCTCGACCAGCAGATCCGCAGCCGCAATATGACCGTTCCCGCAAGCTATACGGGTTACATCAACACGCTGTTTCCGCTGTTTGGCGACAGTCAGACGACGCAGATTCCCGAAGACGTGATGACCTCGTACAATTACCGCACGGCCAGAAACAGCGTGCTCAAGCTGTTCTCCTATGTTGGGGAAGAGAATCCCATCATTTTATTTTTTGATAACATTCAGTTTATGGATAACCATAGTCTGGAGCTGCTTTCGCTTATTATCCGTGATCGCAACCCGAATATTTTTTGCATTTGCACGTGTCTGGACGTACAGCTGCCCTATTTGCAAAAGCAGATTAATGCGCTGGCGCGTGAGAAGTTTGTCAGCCCACTGCTTATTTCGCCGTTCACCGAAAAGGATGTGGCCGATATTATTGCCGACCGGCTCGGGCCGGATGCGCTCAACGAGCAGATTATTTCGCACATCCATCAGGATTCCGAGGGTAACGGCTTTTTCCTTGATATGCTGCTCGGATACCTGACCAATGAAACGGGCGCCTCCCGCCGTATGCCGTCCAACCCGCACGATATTCTGCTTGAACGGCTGGAGGCGCTTTCGGCCGATGCCAGACAGCTGCTCGACACCATGTCGGTTTGCCCCGAATCGATTGCGCTGGACATTGTGGAGTATATTCTAAACCGTGATACGCTTGAAATTATCGAGCTGACCGACGCGCTTAAGCAGCACAGCCTGATCAGAGAAAGGGTCACCGACGGGCAGATACGGTTTCAGTTCCGCCATGCCAAAATGCAGGATTTTGTCCATTCGCAGCTGTCGCCCTCCAAGCGCAGGCTGCTGCATGCCCGTGTGGCAAACTATTATGAGCAAACGCCCGAGCTGCTGCATAACAGCAACTGGTATCAGCGGATTATTTACCACTACGCGCAGGCCGGTAACGACGTTAAGGTGCTCAGGTATAAAATTCTGAGTCTGGCGGATTATTCACGGTATAATTACGAGTTGTATCCGGTTTTGCAGCCCCAGAAGGATTCCGCGCTCGAAGCGCCCAAGCAGCTGTCAAAGTATTTTGACGAGTTGGTGACTGAACTGATCCGGTTGTATAATTACCAGCCCAACGCCATTGATTTTGCCGAGCTTGAGACGCTGCTCTATCTTGTTATAGGAAAATATTGCATTTCTCAGGGCCACTATAAAAAGGGTCTTGAGGCAGTCCGGCACAGCCAGGCGCATACCGGCTATCTGGAAACGCATCCGCACATCTATATTTCCTGCCTGCGGCAATTGACCTTCTATGGCATACAGACGTGGAATTCAAATCTGATGCGGGAGAATATTGAAAAGAGCATGGCCATTGCCAAGGAGAAGCGGCTGAGTACCGATTATGCCATTGAATGCCGTCTGTACGGTTTATATCTGACCATGTGCGGCCGCTACGAGGAAAGCAGAGAGCGGCTGAATCAGGCCATAGGCTTATTTGAGACAACGGCGCTTGACAGCCAGAACTATGTTTTGAATCTCGCGGCCTGCTATAACTACCTGGGGGAGCTGGAGCGCAAGCAGAAACACTTTGAAGCCTCGCTGGCCTTTTACGAGCGCGCCATTGCGCTTTGCAGCGACCGCAAATACCCTAAAAATCCAATTTTCTTTTCCAATCAGGCCTGCTCGCTGCTAATGCTGGGCCAAAAGGATAAAGCGGCTGAGCTTTTCTTCTATGCCAACAAGCTGTATGACGCCTCAAACATTTTGGTGGGCCGCACTATGACAAAGGCGTACTGCTGCCTGCTGTACGCCATGGACGGTAGCATGGGGGACGCCAGACGCCTGCTTTCAGAAGCCGAAAAATCGGCGCATGTTATCAATTCGCCGATGGCGCTCGGCATTGTTGAGCGAATCAAAGCCGTGCTGCTCAAAAATTTTTCCGAAGCCTTTGGCGGTGTCATAACCGACAGTCTGGAAGCCTGCTGCATGAAAAGCGAGCAGTATCTGTCCGGGCTTCCGGGGGCTTATGAGCTGGAGCTTCCGCTGGAGCTTCCGTGGGCGGCCCAATAAACGGAAAAAAGACGGCATCGTATTACACTTAGGAAAAACACCCCGGTTTGTTCCGGGGTGCAAGGGGTGTTAATTGATATGGAGCTATCAATAAGGGTTGCAAATCCGGCCGGCAATATTACAATTTTTGTTATGAGCGAGGTGCCGCCGCAGCGGTACGCGACGGTGGCGGCCATGCTGCTGGCCGACAGCAGCTTTCACGCCGAGCAGGTGGCGTTTCATGTAGCGCCCCAAATGGGTGGGGACGGCCGCATCGAAATGATGGGCGGTGAATTCTGCGGCAACGCGACCCGCAGCTACGGTTATCTTTTAAGCAGGCTCCTTCCCGGCAGCCCCGACAGTGTACGGGTAGAGATTAGCGGTTCCAATCGCCCGCTGACGGTCAAAATAGATCCGGCACTTGGCAGATGTGAGACCGAAATGCCCTTGCCGGCAGGCAAAACCCTCATTGAATATGATGGGGAAAAGTATGATGCCGTATGTTTTGACGGCATTGTCCACGTAATTGTTCTGGGCGGGGCGCGCGATCAGGATTTTGTCAACGGCCTTATCGTGGCCATGCGCAGCGCAGTGGACAGCAGCGCTTACGGCGTCATGTTCTTGGATGGCGACAGCATGGTGCCGGTGGTCTATGTCTGTGAAACCAACTCGATGATATGGGAAAGCAGCTGCGGAAGCGGCTCGATGGCTGTAGCCGCGCTGGGCGCCATGATGCAGCAAAATGGCGTCTATGCCTGTGCGTTGCAGCAGCCGGGCGGCGTTATTGAGGCGGTTGCCGTGGCCAGAGAAGGCCGGGTGACAAGGTGCAGTATGGGCGGGCCTGTCAGCTTGTCCGAAGAGATTCAGTGGACGCTGTCAAAGCGTTGATATAGTATATCGATCCTATACCTGCTTCTGAATTTTCAGATTTAGCCTGCAATCCGATCAGTGCATCGTCATGCAGTTTCTGCGTAAAGCATTTGATACAAAAAGCACAGCCCTGCATGCCGGTATGCAGGGCTGTGCTTTTGCCTGTAGAAAAAGGCTGCCCGCAGACAGCCTTTTTTCACAGAAGTTATATGAACTGGGAACCGATAATCGCGGCGATCATCAACGGAATATTAAAGTGCAGGAAGGTCGGTACGCAGGTGTCCCAAATGTGGTCGTGCTGGCCGTCCGCGTTCAGGCCGCAGGTCGGGCCGAGCGTCGTGTCAGAAGCGGGAGAACCGGCGTCGCCAAGCGCCGCTGCCGCGGAGATAAGCAGAATGGTAGCCGATACGCTAAAGCCCATCTGCTGGCAAAGCGGTACATAAAGAACCGCCACAACAGGAATGGTGCCGAACGAGGTGCCGATGCCCATTGTGACCAGCAAGCCTATCAGCGTAATCATGGTGGCCGCAACCAGCTTATTGCCGCCCATCAGGCTGATAGAGCCGCGGACGAGCTCGTCAACAGCACCGGTATCCTTCAAAACCTGGGCGTAGCCGCCCGCAACCAGCATAACAAAGGCGATAAAGCCCATCAGCTTAATGCCGCCCTCGAACTGAGCGTCAAGCTCCTTCCACTTAATGGCGCCGGTAGCAAGCATCAGCAGCAAACCGCCGACAGCCGCAATCGGGAGCGAGCCGAGCGTCAGCTGAAGAACAACCATGACGACAACCGTCAGCAGCGTCATCCAATGGCGGCGCTCAAACTGCATATCCTCGGTAACGGTGTGCTCTACCAATTGAATATCTTTATAATCGCGGGGCCTTCTGTAGGTGAAAAGCAAAGCGATGCACAGACCGATCAGCATGGCCAGACCGAGCATCCAGTTAACCTTCCAAACTTCTTTCACGTCGACTGCCATGCCGTTGGACGTCATATTATCGGCGATAATACCATGGAATATTAAGCCGAAACCGATAGGCAGCGTGATGTACGGCGCTTTAAGACCAAACGCCAGCGAGCAGGCGGCGGCGCGGCGGTCAATTTTAAGCCGGTTCATCAATATGAGCAGGGGCGGAATCAGGATGGGGATAAATGCAATATGTATCGGGATTGCATTCTGTGACAGGCAGGCGATGAATGCGAGGGT
>JAEWYJ010000287.1 GCA_023395695.1 Bacillota bacterium
ATATCCCAGACGGCATAGGTCTGGAACGTGACGCCGTTGCCCACACCTGTTTCGGGCTCAAAGGGTATGACGGTATCCTTTAGCCCGCCCACCGCATGCACAACCGGCACGGTGCCGTAGCGCATGGCAATCATCTGGGCCAGCCCACACGGCTCGGAACGGGACGGCATAAAGAACAGGTCGGCCCCGGCGTAGATGCGGGAGGCCAATGCCGGAGAAAAACCGATGGAGCAATGCACCTTGTCGCTTACCCGTGCGCTCCATTCCTGCATCATCGCTTCAAACGCCGGGTCGCCCGAGCCAAGCACAACCAGCTGCATGTCCAGCTCCGAAATGGCATCCATTGCTTCGCTGATCAGGCCCAAGCCCTTCTGTGGCGTCAGGCGGGTCACCATGCCGATAAGCGGCACGTCGGCGCGCTGCGGCAGCCCCATCTCTTTTTGCAGGGCGCGCTTATTGATCGCCTTAAACCGCAGCGTTTCATAATCGTAGCCACAGGCCAGCTGCACGTCGGTCTTAGGGTTAAACAGATTGGTATCTATACCGTTGACAATACCGGACAGCTTCTCCTTGCGGGCGACCAGAATATGGTGTAAGCCCGAGGAATAGAACGGGTCAAGAATTTCTTCGGCGTAGCTTTTGCTCACCGTAATAACCCTGTCCGCGCTCTCAATGCCTCCCTTGAGAATATTCAGACAGCCGTCGTAAGCTAAGACCTCACGGAACGCCACATCCAGCCCGAACACACTGCCCAAAATGTAAGGATCGTATTTCCCCTGAAACTCAATGTTATGAATTGACAGCACCGTTTTAATCGACTCGTAGCCCGGTGTGCGCCGGTAAAGCGCATTCAGATAGAGCGGTACCAATGCTGTGTGCCAGTCGTTTGCGTTAATCACGTCGGGATAAAACCCGATATGCGGCAATGTTTCCAGAACAGCTCTCGAAAAGAAAGCAAAACGCTCGCCGTCGTCGGATGCCCCATATATAGCGTCTCGTTTAAAATACTGTTCATTATCCAAAAGGTAATAGGTAACCCCGCCGTATGCCCCCTTGAAAATACCGCAGTGGCTGACCCGCCAGCCCAGGGACACGCCGATGCTGGTCACAAAGGTCAGTTCCTGACGCAACTGCGCCGGAATTTGCGCATACAGCGGCAGTATCACTCTGGCATCCACCCCGCGGGCAACAAGGGCGACCGGCAGCGAGCCCATAACGTCGCCTAAGCCGCCAACCTTAACATATGGCAGCGCTTCGGCCGCCGCAAATAAAATTTTCTGCATGGTATCAGCCTCCCGTATTGTTCTAAAGGCGGGTCAGACCACCGCGTTTTTTTCCACAACGAAGGGATGGCACGCGCCGCCGTTGAGCGCATGTCCCTCGGTCACCCGCACATCCTTGTCAAGAATAACGTTGGAGAGGCTACAGCCCCCTTCGAGAATACAGCCCTGCATGATAATGGAATTGCGCACGACAGCGCCTGCGCCAATGCGTACGTCGCGGAACAGCACGCTGTTTTCCACCGTGCCCTCAATGCGGCAGCCGTCGGCAATCAGGCTGTTTGCCACGCACCCGTTTTCGCCGTACATGGTGGGTACCGTATCCTTAATTTTAGTGAGAATATGCGTCTCGGAATTTAAAAGCTGCCTGCGGATACCGGGGTCAAGCAGGTTCATGCTTGCGCCGTAATAATCCCCAAGGGTGCGAATTTCGGCAAAATAGCCCTGATGCCGGTAGGCATAAAAGCGCTTGCAGGGGAACTTTTTGGCAATATAATCGCGGCCGAGGTCCGACCAGCCATAGGTGGTGCCCTGATCGACCAGCTCCAGCAGCACCGACTTTTTCATAATGAAAATTTTGCGCAGCAGCAGGGCGTCTTCACCCTTGCCGCCGGTGTGGCACCGGGCGTCGCAAATAATGCCGTCCGCCCCCACCGAGACCTGCGTATCCCCCTGACGCGACAGTCCCTGGGTGCAGACGGTGGTCAGGTCGGCGCCGGAATCAATATGCTGCCGCAGCATCTCGCGCAGGTCCACCGTGCAGATCAGGTTTGCGTCGGCCATAATAGCATATTCCGGCAGCAGCCGGTTCAAATAGGTATTAAAGTCGGAAAGCGCCTCAAACCGGTTTTGGTAATGGCAGCCCGACTCGTTCATAAACGGAGTCAGCAGCTTGAGTCCCCCGTTTTTGCGGCTTAAATCCCAATCCTTTCCGGTTCCAAGGTGATCGGCCAGCGAGGAATAGTGCTTGCGCGCCACCACGGCCACCTCCGGCACCGAGGCGTGTACCAGATTCGAGAGCATAAAATCAATCAGCCGGTATCGCCCGCCGAACGGCAGCGAGCCCAGCGTGCGCTTTTTAGTCAGAGCGCTGACGCTGTCATCTTCAAAAGAATCGCCAAACAGAATGCAAAAGGCGTTCATGCTATCATCTCCTTTATTTTACCACCGCAGAAATCATTTGCTTAGGCAGCACAACCTGCCCGCTTTTGATGACCGCGCCCTGTCCGACCACGGCAATGCCCCACGCGTCGCGGTTGGGGTACTCCTCCGGGGACGCGCCCACAATAGCGCCGTCCTCAACCACAACGTCGTCGGCCAGAATAGCGTAGCGCACTTTGGCGTCCTTGCCGATGCGAACATTTTTCATCAGCACCGAATATTCGGCGCTGCTGCCTTGCCCAATCTCCACGTCGGAAAAGAGCACGCTGTAGTTAAGCCGTCCGTTCATCTCGCAGCCCTCAGTCAGCATCGAGTGAATAATTTTGGCGTCTTGGCCCACGTACTGCGGGCGGGTGGGCGCATGCCGGGAATAAATGCGCCAGAGCGGGTCGCTCAAATTCAGCGGAAGGTTCGGGTTTAAAAGGTCCATGTTGGCTTCCCACAGCGAGTCGATGGTACCGACGTCCTTCCAATAGCCCTGAAACGGAAAGGCGAACACCAGCTCATTGTTTTGAATCATCGCGGGGATAATATTCTTGCCAAAATCCTTTTCAGAAGCGGGGTTCGCCTCATCCTCGGTCAGGTAGCGCCGCATTTTCTCCCATGTAAAGATATAAATGCCCATAGACGCCTTGGTGGATTTGGGTTGCTGAGGCTTCTCCTCAAATTCGTAGACCGACGCGTCGTCTCGGGTGTTCATAATGCCAAAGCGACCGGCCTCCTCAATTGGAACCTCGAGCACCGCAATGGTGATGTCGGCATTTTTCTCCTTGTGGAAGGCCAGCATATTGCGGTAATCCATTTTGTAGATGTGGTCGCCCGACAGCACCAGCACATATTCCGGGTGGTACTGCTCAATAAAGTTCATGTTCTGATAAATGGCGTTGGCGGTACCCGCGTACCATTGGCTTGCCTTGCCTGAAACATAGGGCGGTAAAATATGTACGCCGCCGGTCATGCGGTCAAGATCCCACGGCTGGCCGTTGCCAATGTAGCTGTTAAGCTCAAGCGGCTTATACTGTGTCAGCACGCCGACGGTATCAATGCCGGAATTTGAGCAGTTGGACAGCGTAAAGTCAATAATCCGGTATTTGCCGCCGAAGGGTACGGCGGGCTTGGCCCTCTCGCTCGTCAGAATGTGCAGCCTGTTTCCCTGGCCGCCCGCAAGCAGCATGGCGATCATTTCTTTTTTAGTGGCCATCGTTTATACCATCCTTTCGGAAATGTTTTGCGTCAGATTGTTTGCCCTTGGGCCGCGCCGCAGGCTTATAGAGAAAAATGGTTGAAAAGGCCGGCAGTGTCAGGCTGATATGCTGTTTAAAGCCGTGCAACCCGCCCTTTTGCGCCAGACAGCGCCCGTTTTGCAGCCCCATGCCGCCAAACTCCAGATGGTCGGATGAAAAAACCTCGGTGTAATAGCCCCGGTTGGGGACGCCGAGCCTGTAACCGGAACGGATTAGAGAGGAGAAATTGCAGACCACCAGCATTTTATTGCCGGCGTCGTCCAGACGCATGAAGGCCAGCACATTGTTCTGCGTATCGTCCAGACTGATCCACTTAAAACCCGCCCAGCTGTGGTCGTTTTGCCATAGCGCAGGCTGCGCACGGTAAAACAGGTTGAGCGCCCGGACAAATGCACGATGCTGCCGGTGCGCTTCAAATTCCAGCAGGCACCAGTCCAGCTCGGTATCCTCGTCCCACTCCTTAAACTGGGCCAGCTCCGCGCCCATAAAGACCAGCTTTTTACCTGGGTGTCCGTACATATAGCCCAGATAGGCCCGCAGGTTAGAAAATTTATCGCGGTACGCCCCCGGCATCTTATCAACAAGCGCGTGTTTTCCGTGCACAACCTCGTCGTGCGAGAGTGGCAGCACATAGTTTTCGGAAAACGCATAGGTTAAAGGAAAGGTCAGTTTATCCTGCTCATATTTGCGAAAAAACGGGTCGGTAGACATATAACGCAGCGAATCGTTCATCCAGCCCATATTCCACTTGTAGTTAAAGCCCAGACCGCCCTTGTCCACTGGGCCGGTGACCATTGGCCACGAGGTCGATTCCTCGGCCACCATCATAATACCCGGGCATTCAAGAAACGCGTGGGCGTTGAGCGCCTTGAGAAACTCCGCCGCTTCCAGATTGCCGTTGCCGCCAAAGCGGTTCGGCTTCCATTCCCCGGCCTTGCGTCCATAATCCAGGTACAGCATCGAGGCCACCGCATCCACCCGCAGCCCGTCCATATGGTATTCTTTAAGCCAGTAGCAGGCGCTTGAAATCAGAAAGCTGCGCACCTCGCTTTTGCCGTAATCAAAAATACGGGTGTTCCAGTCCAGATGCTCCCGCATGACGGGGTCGGCATATTCGTAGCAGCAGGCGCCATCAAATTCATACAGGCCGTGGGCGTCCTTTGGAAAGTGCGCAGGAACCCAGTCGAGCAGCACGCCAATGCCCGCCTGATGGCAGGCGTCCACAAACGCCATCAGCCCGTGGGGCGTCCCATAGCGCGAGGAGGGGGCAAAATATCCGGTTACCTGATAGCCCCAGGACTTGTCATAGGGGTACTCGCTCATCGGCATCAGCTCAATGTGGGTATAGCCCAGCTCCTTTATGTAGGGAATCAGTTCCGCGGCCATCTTCGCGTAGTCCATCACGTTGCCGTCGGAATACCGGCGCCAGGAACCAAAGTGCAGCTCGTATATGTTGACGGGGGCTTTATAGGGCGCCTGCCGGGCGGTCATCCATTCGGCATCCCCCCAGGTATAGCCCGACAGCGCATAGACCTTGGAGGCGGTACCGGGCCGGGTTTCGCTGTGAAAAGCAAAGGGATCGGCCTTTAAAAGCGTTTGACCCTGCCGGGTCACAATAACATATTTGTAGGCGTCATACGGCTGCACACCGGGCACGGTGCATTCAAAAATTCCGCCGGGCGTCACGCGGCGGGCGCGGTGACGGTCGGTTGCCCAGTCGCAGAAGTCGCCCGTCACAAAAACCTGTGCGGCCTTTGGCGCCCAGACCCGAAACACATACCCTTCCTCAGAGCGGTGTGCCCCCAGATAATCATAGCTGTGATAATTGGTTCCCTCATGAAATAGATATTCCGCAAGGTTTTGTTTTTTGTCGGCTTGCCGCATTTTTATGCCCCCCTTTGAAAAAAATCGTTTTCTTTGCCAGTCTCAGGACGGCATCGGCGCTATTTTTGGGAATTTTACATAAACCTTATATAAACTAAACAAAACATTATTTATGCTACGGCGTCTTTATGTAATATTTTACAATATAATGTGCAAAATTTAAAGAGGTTTTTTGCTTTTTTATGATTTTGTTTTCTAATTGTAAGAATGCTGTATTTTTTAACCGGCCGTGCTAACTATGGTGTAAATTGCCGCCTAAAGTCGGGGAAAAGATTGAAAAAAACGGAAAAATATAGTATGATCAGAGTCAAATTCGTAGGAGGCCGCTATGACCATTCTGTTTGATTCCCAAAAGACGGACAGCAAAAAGCCTTTTGGTGCTGCCAAAACCGGTCAGGCTGTCTGTTTTTGCGTCCGGTGCGACAGCCCCGCCGCCGCCGTGCAGCTTATTGTGCGCAACGATGCAGGTACCTTTGAGCAGCGTGTTACAC
>JAEWYJ010000027.1 GCA_023395695.1 Bacillota bacterium
GCGTAGGTTTCGGTAATTTCCTGCTCGGAAAAGTCTTTTAAGAACCTGTCCAGCAGTTCCTGCGGACACTTTTCGGGCATTGGAGCCGACAGTGGGCCCGCCATGTCGTAGCCGAGCGCATCCATCAAATGGATCGCGCCGCTGTTGACATCCATAACGATGTGATAACCGCCCTGAATATAGCGATGGAGCATTCTTGTATTCATCCTAACTTATCAATTCGTTTAAAAAAGTAAGGGACAGGTAAACTGCCCCTTTAAATGCTATCTCAGAGCCTTACTTTCTCTCGCACTTCTGGTTTGCGACAGTGCAGGAGGTTTTGCAAGCGGACTGACAGGAGGCCTGGCACTCGCCGCAGCCACCCTTGGCGGCAGATTCCTTAAGGTTTGCCTTATTTATCGTTTTAATATGTTTCATTTGAATCATCCTCCGAATAATATTGTCGAGCATATTATAGCACACTTGACGGTCGCTTTCAAACACTATTTTCGCTTGGATTTGGCATTAACGCCAATAATTCCGCCAATTGCACCGCTGACCAGCGCAATAGCCAGCTTAATTAAAGCGGCCAGCCCCACGTCGAATTTACTCATGAACGACGCCAGCAGTAGCAGCAGGAATATAATCAGTCCGCAAAGCGCGCCTATCATCATGCCGCGCTCCCGAATGCGGCGGGCTGCGAGATAGCCGGATATAAAGGAGCCCAGCATCAAAAGCCCTGCCGAAAAGGGGTTAAGCAGCACGAATGGAACGTCCTTTTTACACATTAAGAATGAGAAAAGCAGCAACACGACCGTTGTCGCCAACAGTCCAAACGTCACTGCTTTAAGCATGGTCATCATATTAGTGGTTGCATCATTACCTTTGCCGGCCGAACGCTGTTTTGCCTTGCCCTTCATTGCGCTTTCCCTCCTAAGCTCTTTACCAAAGCTTATTCGGGGGGCCGGACAAATATGCTTTTATCGGTGCCACGCAAAACAAAGCCGCCTTAAAAAGCGACAACCCCGGCAGGGAGCACAGCCGTTCTGCCTGTTTACTCCTTGGGCGTGGTGTTGGCCGCAACGGCACTGCGCAGAATTCTGAGCTTGATGCGATCGGAACCGGTCTCAATAACAAGGGTATCATCCTTGAGGCTGACAACGCGGCCGATGATGCCACCCTGAGTGAGCACCTCATCCCCAATGTCCAGCGAGGCGCGCATCTGTGCTTCTTTTTTCTGCTGTTTTCTCTGCGGCAGGAACATGACCAGATAAACGACAACGAGCATCGCGCCCATCATAATATAAGAGCCCATCGGATTCGTTGCCTGTAGCATAAAATTACCCATTTTTTTCTTCCCTTCAATTCAATATGACATTGCCATTATACACAAAAAAATACCAACAATCAAGAGAAAATCTGCCGCAAGAACGTCTTTGTTGAAGCGGCTGTTATATGCGTGTGGCCAGCAGCGTGGCGTATCGGCCGCGAAAGGCTTCAAATTCTCCATTATCAAGCGCCTCGCGGATTTTTTCCATCAGCGTGTTGTAGAAATAAAGGTTGTGCTGAACCGCCAGACGCATGCCCAGCATTTCGTTGGCCTTGAGCAGATGTCGCAGATAAGCGCGAGAGTAGCTTTGGCAAACCGGGCAGCCGCATTGGGCATCTACGGGATCGCCGTCATTTTGATATTTGGCATTGTTAATATTGATAATACCGCTCCAGGTGAATAAATGTCCGTGGCGTGCATTGCGGCTGGGCATAACGCAATCAAAGAGATCAACACCGCGCCAGACCGCCTCAATAATGTTGGCCGGAGTGCCTACGCCCATCAGGTAGCGGATTTTATTCTTGGGCATGAACGGCTCTACCTGCTCGATGATATGGTACATCACTCCGGTCTCCTCTCCTACAGCCAGTCCGCCGATGGCGTAGCCGTCGAGGTCGAGCGCAGCGATGTCCTGCATATGCCGGACGCGAAGATCATCAAAGGTGGCGCCCTGATTAATGCCAAACAACAGCTGGGACGGGTTTAATGTACCCGGCAGCGCGTTTAATCGTGCCATTTCAAGCTTGCAACGCTCCAGCCACCGGGTGGTGCGCCCAATTGAGCGTTTGGCGTAGTCATATTCCGCTGGATTTGAGACGCATTCGTCAAACGCCATCGCAATGGTAGAGCCGAGATTGGACTGAATGCGCATGCTCTCCTCCGGCCCCATGAAGATGCGTTTACCATCTACATGGGACTGGAATGTCACGCCCTCCTCTTTGATGGTGCGCAGAGACGCCAGCGAAAACACCTGAAAGCCGCCGGAGTCGGTCAACGTCGGGCCGTCCCAGCGGGTAAAGCCCTTTAAGCCACCCTGATTGCGCACAACCGTGTCGCCCGGCCGCACATGCAGATGATAGGTATTGCACAGCATAATCTGACATATTAAATCCACAAGGTCGTGTGCCGAAATCCCACCTTTAATGGCGGCGGCAGTCGCCACATTCATAAATGCGGGGGTCTGAAAGGTCCCGTCTACCGTTGTAAATTCGGCACGGCGGGCACAGCCCTCTTGCTTTAATAATTGATACATAGTTTCCCCCTGTTAATCAATGTCGGCAATGAAGCAGGCGTCGCCGAAGGAAAAGAACCGGTACTTCTGTTTAACGG
>JAEWYJ010000107.1 GCA_023395695.1 Bacillota bacterium
GTATCAAACCCAAAATGCATATGGGATACAGGAGGAATAACCAATGAAAAAGCGACTGGCATGTGTGGCGCTCACAATGCTGTTTTTGCTCCCGGCTTGCCGGCAGCCCGCCGGGGCGGAAACCCCGCAAGCCGCAAGCGAGATGCCGGCAGTCGTTGAGCATACAGAGGAGGCGCTTTTTAAGTATAAGCAATAGGGGCATTGCCATTGGCAACGCCCCTATTGCTTATTTTAAGGCTGATCAAACAATATGGGAGCAGGCACAAAACAGGCCGCTAAGGCAGCGCCGTGCTCCGGGCTTCGCCAACAGAGCCGCCTGTTTATAGATATGGCTGGGAAATTTATGAAAAACAGAAATTTGTAGGAATGCACAACCGCGTTAGCGCAATTATACAAAGGCCAAGCGCGATTAATCCCCTCCGACGCTTAAAAGCATACACACAAAGAAATTTATTAAAGAGATACCCGTATCATGCCGCAAATATTGTGGACACAAGTTTAAAAATATAATGCTGTCGTTAATTGAATTTGACTAGATTAAGACATCTTTTGTTTGCAATTTAATAAAAAATAGATAAAATTTAAGTACAGGCGTAGATCAACGGAGGGGAATAAACACTACATTAAAAATTTGGGGAGGTAACCGATTATGTCTGAAACAAGCAGCTCAAAGGCCATCGTTCAGCGCGTTGGACGCAGCCTGAGCGCCATGGTAATGCCCAATATCGGGGCATTCGTCGCGTGGGGACTGATTACGGCGCTGTTTATTGCCACAGGCTGGATTCCCAACGAAGCCTTATCCACCATGGTGGGGCCGATGCTGACGTACCTGCTCCCGGTGCTCATAGCGTACACAGCCGGCAAAAACGTGAGTGGCCCGCGCGGTGCAATCATCGCGTCTATTGCGGCCATCGGCATCATCGTCGGTTCCGACATTCCCATGTTCCTTGGCGTTATGCTTTATGCGCCGCTGGCCGCATGGGTTATCAAGCAGTTTGACGCTGCAGTGGACGGCAAAATTAAGGCCGGCTTTGAAATGCTGGTTAATAATTTCTCGGTCGGCATTATCGGCATGCTGCTGGCTATTCTGGGCTTTTATGTCATCGGGCCTGTTGTTGCCGCCATTACAACGTTCCTGACCGCCGGCGCCACCGCTATTTACAACATGGGCTTCTTGCCGCTCATTTCCATTTTTGTGGAGCCTGCAAAAATTCTCTTCCTGAACAACGCGATCAACCACGGCATTATGGGGCCTATCGGTCTTGAGCAAGCAGCCGCAGCCGGCAAGTCCATTATGTTCCTTGTTGAGACCAACCCCGGCCCCGGCATGGGCATTATTCTGGCCTACTGGCTGTTTGGCAAAGGCAACGCTAAAAGCTCGGCCTCCGGCGCCGCAATCATTCATTTTCTGGGCGGCATTCATGAGATCTATTTCCCTTACGTTCTGATGAACCCGGCGCTGCTGCTTGCGGTTATTGCGGGCGGTGCAAGCGGTGTTATGACCTTTGCCCTTACCGGAGCGGGTCTGGTCGCCACACCCTCTCCCGGCAGCATCTTTGCGCTGATGGCCATGACGCCCAGGGGCGACCATATCAAGGTACTGCTCGGCGTGCTGATCTCCTGCGCGGTATCCTTCCTGATTGCGTGCGTTTTCGTTAAGAAGCGGGCTGCTCAGGAGGCGGATATTGATCTGGAGTTGGCGCAGGAGACGATGCAGTCGATGAAAAAGGAGAGCAAGGGCCAGTTGAGAAAGCTGACGGGAACCGTTGTATTTGCCTGCGACGCGGGTATGGGCTCCAGCGCGATGGGCGCCACCATGCTTCGCAAAAAGCTCAATGAGGTGGGATTGGACATTAAGGTGGTGCATGCGGCTATTGAGGATATTCCGGCGGATGCGACCTATGTTCTGACCCAACGGGTGCTTGCAGACCGCGCCAGAGCAAAATCGCCCAGAGCGCAGCTGTTCACGGTCGACAATTTCATGGACGCAAAGAGCTATGAGGGCTTTATCGAATCGCTGACAGCGAAGCTGTAATAACTGCATATTATCAGGGGGGATGGCCGTTTTGTTGCTGCGGCCGTCCTCCCTGATGGGGTTTAATTTGGGGGGGATTGAGTGGAGATCACCACGCGGCAGCGGGCCATTCTTGAACGGATACTGGATACCGACGGGTTTATTACGCTGGGGCGTATTGCAGACGCTCTTGGACTGAGCGCCCGCACGGTGCAGCGCGATTTGACGGCTTTTTCAAAAGGCCTTGGAGAATCCGCGTGCCTCATTGAGGCTAAAAGCGCCAACGGCGTGCGGTTTTGCGGCGATGCCAAACAGCGTCAGGCCCTGCGCCGGCAGTTGGACGGACACACCGAGGTGCGGCCGTCCTATACGCAGAACGAGCGCATAACGGCTATTCTGTATACGCTGCTGACCGATAATGGGCCGCATAAAATTTATTCTTTTGCAAAAAGCCTGAGCGTAACCGAAGCGACCATCGGCGCCGACCTTGATAAATGCGAGGGGTGGCTGCGGGAAAATAAGCTGGCGCTGGTGCGAAAGCCCGGTGTCGGCGTCTATATAGACTCGGGCGAGTGGCAGCGCCGCCGTGCGCTCATAGCGCTGTATTACGGCTGGGTGTAAGAAAATAACGCGCCCGACTATGCGTTTAAGCAGCCCGCTGCGTCGGTGAATGCATTGTTTGAGACGGGTCTTATCGAAACGCTCAAGCGGGTGCTGGATGAAACCGACCGTGAGGAGGCGCTGATTCTCAACGACCGGGGCCGCGCAGCGCTGCTGGTGCACCTGTACCTGATTGTGCGCCGCGTGCGGGACGGCGCCAGCATCACCGGGCCGGTTCCGAGCCTTAACAGCGACGACGAGGCCCGGCGGCTTGCACAACGGCTCATTCAAAAAATGGAAGCGCATTGCGGCACCGCCATCCCGGACGGAGAAACAGGGTACCTGACCGCTATTCTGATGGCGGCGCAGGGGCTGCGCAGCTTTGGCAGTGAGAGCAGCATTCTGCGGGCGAAGGGCATTGCGGATAAGATTATCCGGATTGCCGAAGCCAAAACAGGGCTGTTAATAGAACCGGAGGGCGGATTTTATAACGCGCTGGCCAAGCACCTCGTGCCCACCATCGAACGGCTTAACATGAATATGCCGATCCGAAACCCGATGCTGCACGAGATTCAAACACACTACGGCGCGCTTTACGAGCTGGCCAAAACCTGCGCCACCATTATTGAAGATGAGCTGGGAACGCCCGTCCCTGAATCGGAAATCGGCTATATTGCACTGCATTTGGGTGTTGCGCTTGAAGACAGCCGCAGCTCCTATATCCGCCGGTGCCGCGCCGTTGTCTGCTGTCCCAGCGGCATTGTTACGGCACAACTGCTGGCGCTCAGGGTCAACCGCGAGTTTCCCGATATTGAAATTGTCAGTAAAATTCCCACCTCAAACATTGATTGCCGGCGGCTGCTTGAAACCGGTGTGGAAATGATTATTTCCACCGTACCCATTGAGAGCGCAGGCCTGCCGTGCGCCGTGGTTTCACCGTTTTTAAAGGACAGCGAAAAGGATAATATCTGGAACATTTTAAAGGCGTGTAAGACCGAGCTGCCGCGGGAGAGAAGCGACATACGCCTTTCGAATTTTGTCGGGGGCCTTACCGAAACAAAAGCCTACATAGACGCCATGCTGCAAATTATGGGGAACCTGTTCGTCTGGCAGGACGACGGCTGCACGACGGTGACCGAGCTGGTTCAAGAGGCTGCGGCGCATATGACCGCAACGACCGAGCAGCGTAGCACGCTGGCCCAAGATTTATTTGCGCGGGAGCGCTTTGGCAGCACCATTACCGAAAACAACAAAACTATGCTGCTGCACTGCCGTTCCGCTGCGGTAGACCGTCTCTGGCTGGGTATTGTAAAGCCCAAATGCTTTATTCACTCCCACAATCTGCGCGAGATTGGGCTGCAGACGATTCTGGTCATGGTTGCTCCGGCAGATTGTCCCCGGCAGTCGCTTGAGGCGATCAGCGCCATCAGCTGCGCGGTTGTGGAAGAACCTTGGTTTATTGAGACGCTGCGGTCGGGCGACCGAACCTTATGTCACGCGGCCGTTGAAAAAATTCTTATGGCCTTTTACCAAAATATTATTACTAAACGTTAGCATTAGGAGGACAACGCAATGCCCATTTTCGGAAAGAAAGAAGAAAAGCGCCGGCAGCTTGCAGAGAGCTTTAAATACCTGCGTCCGCAGGACATCCATGTTGGGTGCACGGCGCAGGACAGATTTGAGGCAATCCGCATGGCAGGGCAGCAGCTGGTGGCGCGCGGCAGTGTCGAGCCGGACTATATTGAAGCGATGATTGTGCGGGAAAACACTGTGACAACCTATATTGGCGAAGGCGTCGCCATTCCGCATGGCGTTGGCGAGGCAAAGAGGCTGATTAAAGAGACCGGGCTTGTGGTGCTGCAGTTTCCACAGGGCGTTGCCTTCGGCGACGAGCAGGCGCAGCTTGTGATTGGCATTGCGGGGCTGGGCGACGAGCATCTGCCTATTTTGCGCGCCGTTGCAAATATCATGCTGGACGAAGCGCTGCTAGAGCGGCTAAAAACGACTCCGGACGCGGCGTATATCTATCGCACGCTCACTGCGGGAGAGTCTGAATCATGATTATTACCGTGACGCTGAATCCGGCCGTGGATAAAACAGCGCTGGCGCCCGGCCTGACTGTCGGCCATGTCAACCGGCTTGACGGTATCCGGCTTGATGCCGGGGGCAAGGGGATTAATGCGTCCAAGGTAATACGGCAGCTCGGCGGCAGGTCGGTTGCAATGGGCTTTCTCGGCGGCGGGGCCGGCGCATTTATAGAGCGGGCTTTAACCGAAATGGGGATATCAATAGACTTTGTGCCGATACCCGGCGAAACCCGCACCAACCTCAAGCTGGTGGACCCGCACAATAAAACCTATACCGATTTAAATGAGCCGGGGCCAGAGATCAGCGCCGATATGCTTCAAACGCTCGAAACCCGGCTGCTGTCCAAGGCGCGGTGCGGTGACATTGTGCTGCTGGCCGGCAGCGTTCCGGCCGGGGTGGACGATCACATTTATGCGTCGTGGGCCGGGCAGCTCAAGCGGGCCGGCGTGCATGTCGCGGCCGATCTGGACGGCGAACGCCTGCGCCGGGTCATTGCAGAAAAGCCGTGGCTTATTAAGCCCAACGATGAGGAGCTGCGCCAGCTTATGGCGCTGCCGGATATTGAAATTCCCACGCTGGCAAATGCCGCAAGGACGCTTTGCCGGAGTGGGGTGGAGGTTGTGGTGGTATCGCTGGGTGCACGCGGGGCGCTTTTTGCGGATAAAACCGCTGTTTTGCTGGCAAGGGGGCCGGCTGTTGCGGTTAGCAGCACGGTGGGCGCGGGCGACACGGTAACGGCTGCAATGCTGTTTGCCCGCGAAAGCGCAATGAGCCTGCCGCAGTCCGCACGCCTTGCAGTTGGCGCTGCAACCGCAAAGGTGACGCAGCAGGGCAGCAGCCCGCCGCTGCGCGAAGACATTGAGCATTACGCACGGCAGGTGACGGTGTCGGTCTATCAGGAAGAAACGGAGGAATGACGCATGCTGACAAAAGCGGTCAGACTTTACGGCGCGGGCGATCTGCGCCTTGAGGAATTTGAGCTCGGAGAAATTGGGGATGACGAAATTCTGGTGGAGGTTATTTCAGACTGCGTCTGTATGTCCACCTATAAATGCGCGACGCTGGGGCCGGCGCATAAGCGTGTTCCACAGGATGTGGCTGAGCATCCGACAATTATGGGGCATGAGATGGCGGGCAACATTGTGCAGGTTGGGGCTGAATACCGCGGCCTGTTTAAAGCGGGCGACAAATTTACCATGCAGCCCGCGCTCAATTACAAGGGCAGCATGTGGTCGCCGGGCTATTCCTACACCCGCTGCGGCGGCAACGCCACATATTGCGTTATGCCGCCCGAGGTCATGGCGTTGGGGTGCCTGCTGCCCTATACCGGCGAGGCCTATTTTGAAGCTTCGCTTGCGGAGCCCATGTCCTGCTGCATTGGCGCTTTCCGCGCGGCTTATCACACCCGGATGGGCGTCTATACCCATGACATGGGCATCAGGGCGGGCGGCCGGCTGGCCATACTGGCGGGCGCCGGTCCGATGGGAATGGGAGCCGTTGAGTACGCGCTGGGCTGCGACCGGCGTCCCGGCGTCATTGTCGTAACCGACATAGACGAAAGCAGG
>JAEWYJ010000133.1 GCA_023395695.1 Bacillota bacterium
TGGTATACCAGCCGAAAAGTGGTCATTATACAAAATATCGGTACCCTCGTCCAACGGCCGGATACCGCAAAATACGACAATGAGAAAGCGTAAGGAATAGAATAATGGCAGAGCAGCGAAAATTTGAACTGGTTTCTCCCTACAAGCCTACGGGCGACCAGCCGCAGGCGATAGCGCAGCTTGTCGGCGGGCTTAATAACGGTCAGCGGGAGCAAACGCTGCTCGGCGTAACCGGCTCGGGCAAAACCTTTACCGTTGCCAACGTGATCGCGCGGGTGAATAAGCCGACGCTGATTCTGGCGCACAACAAAACGCTGGCGGCACAGCTTTGCTCGGAGTTCCGCGAATTTTTCCCCAATAACGCCGTCGAGTATTTTGTCAGCTATTACGATTACTACCAGCCGGAGGCATACATTGCATCCACCGACACTTATATCGAAAAGGATTCCGCCATCAACGACGAGATTGAGCGCCTGCGCCATTCGGCCACTGCTTCGTTGAGCGAACGCAGCGATGTCATCATTGTGGCGTCTATTTCCTGCATCTACACGCTGGGCGATCCGATTGATTACCACAACATGGTCATCTCTTTGCGCAAGGGTATGGAAAAGGACCGTGACGCGCTGCTCTCAAAGCTTGTCGAGCTGCAGTATGAGCGCAACGACATCAACTTTGTGCGTAACAAGTTCCGCGTGCGCGGCGATTCGGTCGAGGTTTTTCCGTCCTACTACACCGACACCGCCGTCCGAATAGAATTTTTCGGTGATGAAATTGAACGCATCAGCGAGATTAACGTTGTAACCGGCGAGGTGAAAAATTTCGTCACCCATGTTGCGATTTATCCTGCCTCGCATTATATTGTCCCGCGCGACAAGATGCTGGTGGCGCTTGACGAGATACGGCATGAATGCGACGCGCGCATACGTTTTTTTCAGGCGAACAACAAGCTGATTGAGGCGCAGCGCATTGCGGAGCGCACCAATTACGATATTGAAATGCTGAGTGAAATCGGCTTTTGCAAGGGCATTGAAAATTACTCCCGTGTAATTGCCGGACGCGAGCCGGGCAGCAAGCCCTTTACGCTGTTTGACTATTTCCCCGAGGATTTTCTGTTTGTTGTCGACGAGTCGCATGTTACGCTGCCGCAGGCCCGCGGCATGCTGGCGGGCGACCGCGCCCGAAAAAGCAGCCTGATCGATTTTGGCTTCCGCCTGCCGTCGGCTCTGGACAATCGCCCGCTCTCGTTTGAAGAGATGTATGGGAGCATCCATCAGGTCATTTTTGTCAGCGCGACGCCCGGTGCGTTTGAGCTGCAAAAAAGCGGCGCCCCGGTCGAGCAGCTTATCCGCCCGACCGGCCTGCTGGACCCTGTGATTGATGTGCGCCCGGTTGAGGGCCAGATTGACGATTTGCTGTCGGAAATCAACGTTCGCGCCGCCAAAAAGGAGCGCGTTCTGGTGACGACGCTCACTAAGAAAATGGCTGAGGATCTGACGACTTTCCTTGATAATGCAGGGGTTAAAATCCGCTATATGCATCACGATATCGACACAATGGAACGTATGGAGATTATCCGCGACCTGCGTGCGGGTGAGTTTGACGTGCTCGTGGGCATCAACCTTTTGCGAGAGGGGCTCGACATTCCCGAGGTATCGCTTGTGGCGATTCTGGATGCCGATAAGGAAGGCTTTTTGCGTTCGGAAACGTCGCTGATTCAGACCATCGGCCGCGCCGCCCGAAATTCGGAGGGGCATGTTGTTATGTATGCCGATTCGGTTACGCCCTCCATGGAACGGGCCATTACCGAGACGGTGCGTCGCCGCAAGCTTCAGGAGCAGTACAATACCGACCACAACATTACGCCGACGACCATTAAAAAGGATATTCGGGACATTCTTGAAATCTCCAGCCGCGAGACAGTGGAAGGGGAAACCAAGCCCAGAAAGCGCATGTCTGAAAAAGACCGGCAGGCGCTGATTATTCGTCTGAGTAACGAAATGAAAAATGCCGCAAAGCTGCTTGAGTTTGAGCATGCGGCTTATCTGCGCGATAAGATCAAGCAGCTGAAAGAGGGTAAAGCATAATGGCTTTACGGCAAATAACAACTTTGTTGCTGACGGCAGCCCTGTTATTGGGCTGTGCGCAGAGGCCTGCGGAACATATGCCGTCGTCGATATCTTCGTCTGCGGCAGTTTTGCCGGAATCTTCCGGGCAGCAAAGCGATTCTGAGCCGATTATACTCAGAACACCGCAGACGGTATATATCTACCGGTACTTTTTTGACGCAAGAAATTACGAGAAAAAGGAAACTACTTATACGGGAGCACTCGTGCTGCTGCCGCTTATTAATCATATTGCTGAGGCTGCCGGTTTTGATGTGCCGTTACCTATCCTGAGCACGGAGCCGGACGGCAAAGGCGGCATTATCATAGACTTTGAAAAAACGCTGCTCAGCTGGCCGGAGCAACGCGATATCTACGCGCTTTTGCACACGCTGACAATGACGCTGAATCATAATCTGTCGGTTGGGGCGGTGCAGTTTCAGGTAGAGGGTGATATGACAACGTTCGGGGAGCGGTTTAACCCTGCGCCGCTCGTGCTGGCACCGGGGGAGCCTGTCGACTTTACCGCTATTTTGGCCGGCATTCCCTACGAGGGTCGGAAAACGCTCAGCAGGGTGGAACTGCCGATTGCGCCGCCCGATGATACCGCGGCGGAATTTGCCTCGTTTTTGTGTTTTTTGGGCCCGATTGAAACCAACGCTGTTTCGCCTGCCGATCTGGAGCCGTGGCAGTTGGCCAACAGCTGTATTCTGGCCACGAAGTACTATTTGAGCGTTCCGCTTGAAGGGTATCCGTCGGGCAGCTACCGCAAGGAGCTGACACCCGTCTCCGACGCGCTGCTGGCAAAGGGCATTTATGAAGATATGTTCTGGATTGCCGACCATGTCAGGCAAACGGCAAGGGCGCTTTACGGCAATGATTTTATATTGCAGCTTTCGAAAGAAAATTGCAGACCCTATTCTTATTTTGAGTCGGAGGGCGTTATCACCCCGTCACACCGGGACGGCAGCTACGGCTTGACGCCTATTATTCTCGGTTATGAGGCGCTTGAACACAGCTACCGCATTGAAGCGGTGTATGCATATGCACACGAGGATCAAGACCGGGTGTCGTATTCGGTTGGCACGATATCCGATATTCCCAAGGAGCAGCTGAGGGATATTGTTTTTAACGAGGGGCCGCGTCGCGAAATCATCCTGAAGCGCGCGTCCGACGGCGGGCTGCAGTTTGTCAGCCATCGGTTTTTATAGCCGGTCAAAAGCGCTCCTGCACCTGTGTTTTTGTCTTGCGTTGGACTTCGTGAGCGAATTCCTCGTCTTTTCACCTTTAAGAAATGCCCTGACGATATAGCTATAACCATGCAGCCGGGCTGCGTGGACAACAATAAGACTAATTGAGAAGAGGGACCGTTAGATGCACAAAAGCGCTTTATTGTGTATGTTGCTTGTTGCTTTATTGCTTTGTGGTTGTGATAAACGACCGACAGGCAACACCTCAGCAGCTGAGCCGTCGATTTCGTCAGAGGCTGAAAGCCGGGCATCGGCTATCGTTTCGCCCCCCGCCGAACTAAAGGTAGCGGACACCCTGAACATTTATCGCTTTTTTGGCGATGGTCAGATCTACGAAAGTCAAGAGATCGCCTATACGGGGGAGGGCAATCTGCTGGCGGTTATCAACCATGTTACCGAGTCACTTGACGTCGCAAAGCCGTTGCCCATTCTAAGCATCACACAGCAAAAAGGCTTTGTTATCATTAATTTTGACGAAGTCTTGCTTGATCGGTTCGATAAGGGTGCGCTCTACGAGCTGCTGACGACACTGGTGATGACACTGCGGCAAAATATTATATCGGTTGAGACGGTACAGTTTCAGCTAAACGGCGAGGTCGGCGTATTCGGAGAAATCTACGAGCCTGCGCCGCTGGCCTTTGCACCGGGTGACCCGGCCGAGTTTGCCGCCATCTGCGCAAGCCTTCCTTACGAGGGATTGCAGGCTGAGCTGCCCTATATTCCGGACGCATTGTTAGAGCTTTGCAACACAACGGACGCAGAAACACAGAAAATAATGTTGTTTTTATATGCACTTGGACAAATTGAGCAGGATGCTGCCTCACCTGCACAGCTTGATCAGGCGCGTCTGACTATGAGCTGCATCTGGGCCACGGGCCGCTATTATAGCGCCCCCGTCAATTATTACGATGGGCAGGAGCGCTACCGCCCTGCGCTAGGGCCTATTGCCGATTCGGTATCGGCCAAGCTGGGCATGACTGAGGAGATGTTCTGGATTGCAGACCACGTCAGACAGACGGCCCGGCAGCTTTGCGGCGACGACTTTGTACTAAAGCTTACCAAGGAAAATTGCGCCCCTTGGGAATATTTTGAGCAGGAAGGCGTTATTACGCCTCCGCATATGGGCGGCGGTTACAGTGTGCTGCCCGTCGTGCTGGACTATCAGCCCGTCGAGGGCGGCTACCGTGTTGAGGCTGTCTATATTTACAATGGCATGAGCGGGTATTCTCTGTGGGGCGGCGAAGATATTCCCGAAGCCGAGTTGGCTGATTTTATTCGCAACAAAGCGCCCCGACGTGAAATTATGCTTAAACATGCCAACGACGGCAGCCTGCGGTTTGTCAGCCATCGGTTTTTATAATCAAGCCATATTATCGAATCATATTTTAAGTCCACGGAGGAATTGTCACTTGTCAAAGGATCAAATTATCATTAAGGGTGCGCGGGAACATAATCTGAAAAATATCGATCTGACCATCCCGCGCGATAAGCTTGTGGTGTTTACCGGTCTTTCCGGCTCAGGAAAGAGCTCTCTGGCGTTCGACACGCTTTACGCCGACGGCCAGCGCCGTTATGTTGAAAGCTTAAGCTCCTACGCGAGGCAGTTTTTGGGCCAGATGGAAAAGCCCAACGTCGACAGCATCGAAGGGCTGTCGCCCGCAATCTCTATCGACCAGAAATCCACCTCGAACAATCCGCGCTCCACGGTAGGCACCGTCACCGAAATTTACGATTATCTGCGCCTGCTCTATGCCAGAATCGGCATTCCGCACTGCCCGATCTGTGGGCGGGAAATTTCTCAGCAAACGGTGGATCAAATGGTTGACCGTGTGCTTGCGCTGCCTGAGAAAACCAAAATTCAGATTATGGCACCGGTCATTCGGGGGCGCAAGGGTACCCATCAGCAGGAGCTTGACGCCGCACGCCGCTCCGGCTATGTTCGTGTCAGAGCGGACGGGCATATGTATGACCTGTCTGAGAATATTGCGCTGGAAAAGAACAAGAAGCACACGCTGGAGGTGGTCATTGACCGGCTCGTTGTGTCACCGTCCATCCGTTCCCGTCTGGCGGGGTCTATTGAGACGGCGCTTTCGCTCACCGGCAGCTTGGTTCTCATCGATGTGGTCGACGGGGAAGAGCTGCTGTTTTCACAGAGCTATTCCTGCCCGGAGCACGACATTGCCATTGAAGATCTCGCACCGCGCATGTTTTCGTTTAACTCACCCTTCGGCGCCTGCGAAAAGTGTACCGGCCTTGGTACCTTTATGAAGGTCGACCCGGATCTTGTGGTGCCCAATAAAAATCTGTCAATCCGCGAAGGCGCAATTAAGGCCAGCGGCTGGTATTACGCCGAGGGCGGCATTGCACAAATGTATTACGAGGGCTTAGCGGAGCATTATGGCTTCTCACTCGACGCCCCGTTTAAAAAACTGCCAAAATCGGCACAGGATATTATTTTGTTCGGAAACAATGGCGAAAAAATTACAGTCCGGCGCGAAACAGGCAGTATGCGCGGGGCCTACCACACTGATTTTGAAGGGGTTGTCAATAACCTTGAGCGTCGCTTTCGAGAGACCTCCAGCCAATGGATGAAGGAGGAGATTGCAAGCTGGATGAGCTCGGTGCTCTGCCCCGACTGCCACGGAGAACGCTTAAAGCCGGTGTCGCTGGCTGTAACGGTGGGCAGCGTCAATATCAGCCGGTTTTCATCCATGTCGGTAGCCAAGGCGCTGGCGTTTTTGGACGAGCTGGTGCTGACCGAGCGCGAACAGATGATCGCTACACAAATCCTAAAGGAAATCCGCGAGCGTCTGGGCTTTTTAAAGAGTGTGGGGCTGGAATATCTGACGCTTTCGCGCGCAGCCGGAACGCTTTCAGGCGGTGAGAGCCAGCGCATTCGTCTGGCTACCCAGATTGGCTC
>JAEWYJ010000138.1 GCA_023395695.1 Bacillota bacterium
TTTCCCACCATGCAGCGATAGGGAATATAGTAATTTCCCTTTTGGGGCTTTTTGATAATGCTTTCCACGCCAGTGGCATCATGGATATCGATTGGATAGGAACTGACGGCGACAGAATCGTTAAACCGCTCGCTGTTGAGCACTTCTTCAGCAGTCAGATAGTGATGTCCCAGAATCCGGCGGGAATCACGCAGGCCCAGATACACGCCGGTACTGGCCAGCTCGGCTTTTTCAAAGCCGGGCACCCTGTTTTTTAAAAAGGGAAGAATTTTCTGAATTTGCTTTCTCCCCTTCATTTCTGCCCGGCTCCAATTCTGAGGAATGGTTACGTCCACCTGAACACGGCTCATGTTGCAGTAGGAAAGCGATGGATAAACAGGGCGGCATAAAATGGCGGTTGTAAACAGCGCCCCTTCTTGGGTGCCTTGTGTGCCAAGGGCGGTTTTTTCTTCAAAGGAAAGCTGGTTGAATCGATCGGTATCAACATTGGCCAGGCGGAACATCAAGGAGCCGGGCTGCATTTTTCCGTTCTCGTCGCCCTTAATCCATTCGCAGCCGGCCTCAACGGCGACAGTGCCGTGAAAAGAGGCGTCAATGAATACTTTCCCTCTTATTTTTTGTAAGCCCTGAATGTTGTGAACGATGACCGACGATATGGCGTCGTTTTCCTTTTCCACGCCGATTGCTCTGGTGTGAAACAGTGTGGTGACCCCTGCTTCCTGCGCCAGCTCATCCAACACGACTTTCAGAACCTCTGAGTCATAGGCAACAGTTTTCACATCCAGGTCGTTTCGATAAAGCAAATATATGGTCTCGATTTTAGAGGCCGCGCTGTATGCCCACAGGCGGTGCAGTATATCGCCCATTATTCCGGAAACGTTATCTGATGTTGTGCCATCGGCAAAGCCGAGGTACTGGCTGATCATTCCCCCGGTAGACATTCCGCCAAGAAAGCCTTGATTTTCAATAATGATAGATCTTTTTCCGTTTCTGGCAGCTGAAATAGCCGCCGCTACACCGGATGTACCGCCGCCCACGACCACCACGTCATAGCTATCCTCAATAGGTGTGACCGTCAAATTCAATATTCTGACCTCCAAACTTAGAAAACGATTTCTTTAAACTTTAAAACAACAGTCAACTGTATCGTAATAGTAAGCCAATATTGGCGTATTGTCAATAATATTTTGGGAAAAAGTTAGGATAAACTATAAAATAGTTACAGAAAACGATATCTTAAGCAGCCTTACTTTTCATATTTGATTAATATGGTGCAACCATTGTCTTTTTTATGGTTTACTGATATATTTAAAAAAAGACTTTTACTGACTGCTGAGGGGAATATATGAAAAAGGCAACGATAAAAGATGTTGCAAAACTGGCGGGCGTTTCGGTGCCCACCGTATCACGCGTATTAAATGGAAAAGAAAATGTCAGGGAAGACTATACACAAAGAACCTTGGACGCGGTGAAGCAGCTTAACTTTAAGCCCAGCATAGCCGCCAAGCTTATAAGGGGACAAACCAGCCATACCGTGGCGCTGCTGATTCCGGAAGTCGTCTCTCCCTTTTATGCGCGTATCGCCAATGGCATCACTGCCCGGGCGCATGAGCTGGGCTTATCTGTTTTGCTGATGACATCGAACAGAGATACCGCCACAGAAATACAGTGCTTGCAGCAGCTGACAAACCATTTGATCGACGGGCTGATTTACGGCCCGTTGGAACAGGGCATGCCGTTAAAGGAGCGCCAGAATATGCTGCAGGTGCCCACGGTGATTTTGGCCCACCGGCATGTGCTGGAGCATACGCCGCATATCTATGTGGATAATTTTAATGCGGGCTATATCGCAACAAAATATCTTTTAAAATTGGGGCGGAGAAAAATTGCTTTGGTAGCGGGCTTTTGGCTGCCTGAATCAATCAACAGAGAGGAATTACTCCACAGCCGTTATGATTCGCCGATCAGCGGTGTCTACTCCGGGTTTGACCGGCTGCTGGGGTACCGGAAAGCGTTGGAGGAAGAAGGCGTACCTTTTGACGAATCGTTGGTTTTGATCACCGGGTTTGATTACGAACTGGGCTTTAATGCCATGAGAAGTATCTTTGAAAAAATGCTGGACATTGATGCTGTTATTGCGTCAAACGATATGGTGGCTGCCGGCATAATAAATTTTCTCAAGCAGCAGAATATCAAGGTGCCTGAGAGAATTTCGGTTATAGGCCACGGAGATGTGCTGATCCCTGAAATTTCTGAGCCGTCTTTGACATCTGTCAATCAGAACCCCCGTGAGGTGGGCCGTCAGGCTGTAGACGCTGTAAACAGGCTGATCAAGGGCGAAGCTGTTTCCGATACAATCGTTCCGGTCTCTTTATCCATCAGGGCGTCGACCTGTAGCGTTGAGAAATGAGCAGAGAGCTGCAGTGTACACGTCTGAGCCTGTCCGGGACGTCAGGCGATGGTAATCGGCAAATTTTTGTAAGGCGATGGCACGAACGGTATACCGTGAAATAGAAAACGAAGCAGAAAGCCTGCTGACCACAATATTCACCGCCGGTACAAAGCTCTAAGCGGAGGCGATTTGCACCTTAAAACACCTGCCTTATAAAAAGGCAGGTGTTTTAGCTATAGCTTTGGCAATCAGCATTAAAAATTCCCCTGTCACATGGATAACGCCAGCATGGGGGTCTGAAAATCAGCGGCAGGTATATGCGGTAAAACGCTTTTTGCCGCATGGCAAAGCGCTGGAAAAATTTTATAACTGTGCAACAGGCTGTTTGGACGATTCTTGCAGTATATGTACCCAAAATGACGTTATATTATAAAGAGCGAATGGAGGCGAAATATTTGAAGGGTTATGCAATGCTAAAAATAGGAGTCACCGGCTGGATTGAAAAGGAAAAGCCCACGGCAGGGCCGATGGACGCCATTGTCCGGCCGACGGCCGTTTCTCCCTGCACGTCGGACGTGCATACCGTCTGGGCGGGCGCTCTGGGAGAACGCAGCAATATGATCTTGGGGCACGAAGCGGTCGGTATTGTGACCGAGGTCGGCCACTTGGTCAAGGACTTCAGCCCGGGCGACCGCGTGGTCGTGCCGGCCATTACGCCCGACTGGAATTCTCTTGAAGCGCAGGGCGGTTATGCCATGCATTCGGGCGGCATGCTCTCGGGCTGGAAATTCTCAAACTTTAAGGACGGCGTTTTCGGCGAGTTTTTCCACGTTAACGATGCGGACGGCAACATGGCCAAAATTCCTGAGACGATTGACGACACCACGGCCGTTATGCTCTGCGATATGATGCCCACCGGCTTTCACGGCGCCGAGCTGGCTGACATTGAGTTTGGTGACAGGGTGCTGGTTATCGGCATCGGCCCTGTGGGGTTGATGTCGATAGCAGGCTCGGTTCTGCGCGGCGCATCGGAGATTTTTGCCGTCGGGACACGCCCGAACTGTATCAAAATTGCCAAGAAATACGGCGCTACCAACATTATCAGCTACAAGACAGGCAGCATTGAGGAGCAGGTGCTGGCGCTGACCGGCGGCAAGGGCGTCGACAAGGTTATTATAGCGGGCGGAGATAACGACACCTTTGCTTCGGCCATCAAGGCGCTGCGCCCGGGCGGAAAAATTGGCAACGTCAATTATCTGGGCGAGGGCGAGTCCATCCGGCTTCCGCGTGTGGAGTGGGGCTTTGGCATGGGGCATAAGCAGATCAGCGCCGGCCTTATGCCGGGCGGCCGCCTGCGCATGGAAAAGCTGCTGGCACTGGTCGAGGCGGGCCGTGTTGATCCCGCTAAGCTGGTGACGCACGAGTTTGACGGGTTTGACAAAATTGAAGAGGCGCTGCTGCTTATGAAGGAAAAACCCAAAAACCTGATAAAGCCGGTGGTTCATATCAAATAGGCGCTTGCTTAGACGCCTTGGGTATTAAAAACAGCCCGGCGTACCGGGCTGTTTTTAATACCGCTATTCTTCCGGCGGCGCATGCGGCTCTTTTTGCAGAATGCCGATAAAAATCTCGACAATGGATGGCGAGAATTGGGTTCCCGCATTTTTTTGCAGCTCGGCAATGGCGTCGCTTCTGTCCAGTGCCTTGCGGTAAATTCTGTCGTTGGTCATAGCGTCAAATGCATCCGCCACCGCCAGAATGCGGCAGCAGAGCGGAATTTCCTGCCCCTTTAAACCTTTGGGATAGCCGCCGCCGTCCCAGCGCTCGTGATGGTGCAAAATGTATTCCGAGACCAACGAAAGCTCGGGCGTGTTTTGTGTGATGCGGTACCCGATTTCGCAATGCTTTTTCATTTCAAGCCACTCGTCCACTGTCAGGGGGCCGGGTTTTTTCAAAATACTTTGATGAATTGCAACTTTTCCGATATCGTGCAGAACCGACAGGAGCGACAATTCGTTCATCGACTGTTCCGAGAGCTTGAGTTCCTTGCCGATGGCCTCGCAATATTTAAAAAGCCGTTTTGTATGTGCCTCTGTTTCCAAGCTTTTCTCATAGAGCGTGGCCAGCAGGGTGTTAATGATGGTGTTGCGATAGCTTTTACTGTCCAGCAGCTTTTGGTGGTACATCCATTCTTCTGCCTGCCGGATGACCTGCTCCATCTTCTGCGCCGGGCCGCTCCTTTGGGCGCAGCCCAGAGAGACGCTCAATTGGAAGGTGCCCACTTTTCTTTTTAAAAGGCTGGCCCGCAGCCGGTCAATAATCTCACCGGCGTAATCACGGGCCTTATTGGGGAGAATGAGCAGGAACTCAT
>JAEWYJ010000208.1 GCA_023395695.1 Bacillota bacterium
TTCTCGACGTGGGTGGGGGAGCCGACCAGCCCGCAGAGCGACAGATTTTTGCCCGGCAGACAGTCGAAGTCCAGTGTGCGCACCGGATGGGCCAGCGCCCGCTGTTTTAAACGATAGGAGGGCAAGCGCGGAACGCAGACCGTTTTTTCCACTGTAAGCAGGCAGGGGAACGAGAGCCGGGATTTTTGCGTTACGCAAGCCAGTACCTGCTCCACCGTTATGCCGGCTTCATCTGTATCCAGAATTTTGCCTACCCAGGCCGCGTGCGGAATGCCCAGATGCTCGGCGATGGCGGGGCCGACCTGCGCAGTGTCGCCGTCGGTGGTCTGCCGCCCGCAGAGAATCAAATCTGCGCCGCCTAAAAAGCGGATGCCCTGCGACAGCGTATAGGAAGTAGCCAGCACATCTGAGCCGGCAAATTTTCGGTCGGATAAAATGACGGCGTCGTCCGCGCCCATCATGTAAGCGTCGCGCATCATAGCCTCTGCCTGAGGCGGCCCCATCGTCAGCACGGTCACTTTGCCGCCCGCACATTCGCGTATGCGCAGCGCTGCCTCCAGCGCGTAAAGATCGTATGGATTGGTACGGGCCGCCGTGCCAAGCCGCTTTAAAGAGCCGGTTTCAGGGTCAATCTCCACCTGGGAGGTCGCCGGAACCTGCTTCATGCAAACCAGAATATTCATTTTGCCAATCTGCCCTTCTAAAAAATTCGATTTAAAGCGTTAAAGTTTAAACTGATAAAAAGCTTATCATAAAAGCGCATGGGTTGTCCAGTCCTAAATTCAGGGTAGAGCAAAATTTTGTGGCTCTTTTTAGGTGCGGCAGGGCGGCAAGGCGGATATACGTCGGCCAAAGGCTTAAAACGGCATACCCGGAAGTGAATATCTGGGTTAGAACAAATTTTTGCTTCGCCTGTCGATGGGTGCATACCTCTGAATATAAAATTACAGCTTGGGCAATCAGCAAAATAAATATTAAGCTATATAAATGAAAGGCTTGACAAAAGTAAATGCTATCGCTTATACTTTGTACAACTAATTAGTTGTATTACTATTGTACAGTTGTCAACTGGAGGAGAATTTTATGATGGAACCGTTCAAGCGTTTGCCCGATGCCGAGCTGGAGGTCATGCTGCTGATCTGGCAGAGCCGGGAAGCCATCCACACTGGGGCACTTTTACAGCGTCTGCGTGAAAGCAAGGATTGCAACCTGCAAATGCTGCAATCTACACTTAACCGTTTACAAAGCAAAGAGTTTATTAAATGTGACAAGCTTGGTCGCCTGAACTATTACACCGCGTTAGTAGATGCGGAGCAATATCGCGTCCAAGAGGCGGGCGGAATGATTGAAAAGCTTTACGAAAATTCTCCCGCCAAGCTGTTCGCCGCGCTGTTTAAAAATAACGCATTGAATGAGGATGAAATTACAGCGCTGAAAAGGCTGCTGGAAGAAAGCGGGGAATGACAATGCTCACTGCGCTTTTTAAAGCTTTTTTGGGCGTTACGCTCTCGTTGTCTTTGCTTATTCTGCTATTCAGCTTGGCCGGGCCGGCCGTGCGAAAACGGTATGACCCGCGTCTTAGCAGCCGGGTCTGGCTGGTTTTTGCATTGCGGCTGCTGCTGCCCATACCGATTAATAACCGTTCGCCATTGCTGATCTCTGCCGGGGAGACGGTCTATTTTTTGGATCGGGATCCTTCCGTGGCGGCCCGCGCGTTTGCAGAAGCCGCCCCCGGGGGGACGCCGGGCGGTGAAATGCTGCTTTCAAAGCAGGTGGGCATCTCATGGATGGGCATTGGGGCCATGATATGGCTCGGCGGAGCATTGGTGGTTTTGCTGTTTCATCTTATCGCCCAGAGCCGGATGCAGCGGTCGTTAGGCCGTTGGTCAACTCCGGTGCGGCGTCCGGAGACGGTCGCGCTCTTTGAAGAGGCCAAACGGGCCTTGCGTGTCACACGGCCGATTCGTCTGAGCGTCTGTTTGCGGATCAGCAGCCCGATGCTTGTCGGCTTTTTTCGCCCCCATATTTTGTTGCCGTGCGACAATTTGCAGGAGCGTCAGTTGACCAGTATCTTTCACCACGAGCTAACCCACTACAAACGGGGCGACCTGTGGTACAAGCTGCTGCTGATGACAGCGCTGGCACTGCATTGGTATAACCCCTTTGCATATCTGTTGGTTTGGCAGGCGGAAAACGCAATGGAGCTTGCCTGTGACGCCGATGTGCTGCGCGGTTATGACATCTCCCGAAAGGAATACGGGTTGGCGATGCTGTCGCAGCTTTTGCCCGCAGGGAAGCCCCCCCTAATATTGAGCACACAATTTTATGGAGGAACCAAATATATGAAAATTAGAATCCGGCAGATAGCAGATACCTCCCGCAAGAAAAGCGGGCGCATCACACTGTTGTTCTGCACGGCCCTTATTTTGGCAGGGAGCCTTTTAATCGGATGCGCGCCGCTTTCAGCCGTGGCGCTGCTGACGCCCTCTGCTGCGCAGCATGCTTGGGTACAGGAATCGGCGCCCGCGTCATCTGCGCCGGCCGAAGAATCAATAGCGCAGTCTGAAGGCACATCCCTTTCGGAAGGCGACGCCTCCGATTTGTACGTGTGGCGCGCTGACGAAGATGATGTTGGCGCAACGCATTCGGAAAACGGCGCGCTTAACGCCGACGCACAGCAGCAATTGCTCGAACGCCTGGAACGTATTGCGGCAAACAGCCGACTGAAATATGCCGGCGGTACAATGGCGTGGCCTGCTTCCGAGGCCGAATATATCAGTATGCCTTACGGATGGTTTGGAGATGGGCAGTTTTTTCACAGCGGCATTGACATCAGCGGTAAGGAGGTTTATGGAACGCCCGCAGTGGCGGCACAGGCCGGTACTGTTGCATTCGTAGAACCGCCGGCGCAGCCGGGCTCGGGTTATGGGCGTTATATTCTTTTGGATCATGGCGATGGTATTATCACGCTGTACGCACACCTGAGCCAGATTTTGGTTCGGGAAGGCGACGACGTCGCTAAGGGGCAGCAAATTGGCGAAATTGGCGCGACCGGTGACGCAACCGGGCCGCATCTTCACTTTGAAGTTCTGGAAAACGGCAAGCATGTGGACCCAAGCGGCTACTTGTTGACGCAGGAGCCCGAAGAGGTAACCTGATCCGTCCAAAGGCCCCGGTAGCCAGACAGGGCGATTTCTCAGAAGCAATAGAAAACCCCACCGGTGTTGCATTCAATACCGGTGGGGTTTGCGCCTTATTCCAATATACCTATTTATATGTATATGCATTGGCGGTTGACAAAAGCCACCCCTCGTTTGCCGAAAGGTGGCTTTTATGCCGGGCCCTGTATAGGGCCATGATGGTACGCCCGACAGAATTCGAATCTGCGACCTTTGGAGTCGGAGTCCAACGCTCTATCCAGCTGAGCTACGGGCGCATATACATATGATAGCGCGGCGCGTTTTATGCGCTGACAAATATTATAACAAAGCTGTTATAAAATATCAACTGGGTGTCAATAATATAATTAAAAATTAAATTTGAAAAAAGCATTGACAATAGAGCGAGGGCATGATATTATAGCAAAGCTGTCTGCGAGAGAGACAAACGAAACTTAAGCAACAGCCACAAAAAAGAAAAGAAGTCGTTGACAGACTTTCTTAAATGTGCT
>JAEWYJ010000244.1 GCA_023395695.1 Bacillota bacterium
CTTCTGGGGCGTGTTGTGGTGGCAGAGGATCTCGACGCTGCCGTTACCATTGCCAAAAAGCACGGCTACCGCTTTCGCATCGTCACGCTCGACGGGCAGGTTGTCAACGCGGGCGGCGCCATGACCGGCGGCTACACCGCAAAATCGGCGGGCATTCTGGGGCGTCAGGGCGAAATTGACCGCCTTAACCGGCAGTGCGAGGCGCTCGAAGCGCAGGGCAAGGCCCTTGCCGAACGGCGGGAGGCCGCCGCGGCCGAGCTGGCCTCGGTAGACGCAGAGCTGGCCGCCATCGCTGCGCGGCGCAGAACCTGCGAAGAGGATAAGGTTCGCTGCACGGCCGAGCTTTCGGCTGCTGCCGCCCGCCTCAGGGAGGCCGAGCGCCAGGCGCAAGAAACCGCCGCCGAGCGCGAGGCGCTGACCGCCCGCATTGAGGAGATGAAGCAAAAAAGCGGCAGCGCCAAGACGCTGACCGAGACGCTTTCAGCCGAGCTGGAGGCGCTGCAGGACAGTGTTGGCAAGGCTGGCACCCGCAGCGCCGAGTTGGGGACTCAACGCGATACGCTGCTGGGCGAACAAAACGACAACGCAACGCAATCGGCGCTGTGTATGCGCGATATTACTGCTGCAGAGGGCGATATGGCCCGCCTGGCCGAGCAGCTTGGCGCGACCCGTGCGCAGAGCGGCGAGCAGTCTCAGAAGATAGTGCAATTACGTGCGCAGATTGAAGAAGCGCATGCGCAAATTGAGGCGCTTGGGCAAAAGCTGGAGCAGGGCCGCGCACAGGCGCAGCAGGCGCAGACGCTTATTGCTCAGACGATGCATGAACGCGGGGAAAGCGAACGCCGCTGTGCGGCCCTGCGTGCCAAAGAGCGCGAGGAGAGCGCCCGGCGTGACGGTCTTTACCGCGAGGTTGTGCGGCTGGGCGAGCAGAAAAACGCCGTGCAGGCCGAGCGCGACGCGCTGGTCGCAAAGCTTTACGACGAATATGAGCTGACCCAGTCCGCCGCCGAGGATATTGCCGGGCGCATTGAGGACCTTGCCGCGGCCACCCGCCTGCTTTCGGAGCTGCGCGGCAGAATTAAGGCGCTGGGCTCGGTTAACGTTGACGCCATTGAGGAATATAAAGAGGTTGCGGCCCGCCACGGCGAGCTGACGCGGCAGCTGACCGACGTTGAGCGTGCCAGAGCCGAGCTTGGAAAGCTTATTGCCGAGTTGACCGGGCAGATGTGTGAAATCTTCACCGAGAAGTTTGAGGCGATCAACCGCAATTTCGGCAAAACGTTCCGGGAGCTGTTCGAGGGCGGCAGCGCGTCGTTGTCGCTGACCGACCCCGCAGACGTGCTGGAAAGTGGCATTGAGATCACGGTGCATCCGCCGGGCAAGCTGATTAAAAACCTTGCGGCGCTTTCGGGCGGCGAGCAGGCGTTTGTGGCCATCGCCATCTTCTTTGCCATTCTGAAGGTTAATCCCTCACCGTTTTGCCTGATGGACGAAATTGAAGCGGCGCTTGATGACGTGAATGTTTCACGCTTTGCCGCGTACTTACGCACGCTGACCGAAAGGACGCAGTTCATCACCATCACCCACCGTCGCGGTACGATGGAGGAGGCCGACGTGCTCTATGGCGTCACCATGCAGGAGGAAGGCGTCTCCAAGCTTTTGATGCTCAATGTCTCGGAAATTGAGCGGAGCTTTAACATAAAATAGCCTGACACAAGCATAAAGGAGGGGTTTAAATGGGCCTTTTTTCAAATATCAGCGCGGGGTTGCGTAAAATTTCCTTTTCCGCGCGCATCGACGACGAATATTTTGAAGCGCTGGAAGAACAGCTCATCATGGCGGATGTCGGCGTGCAGACCTCCGGGAAGATTGTCTCGCAGCTGCGCGACCGCGCCAAAAAGCAGCGACTGACCGATGCCGCCGAGCTGCGCCCGGTCATCAAGGAGGTTGTGCGCGGCATTCTCGACGTCCGGTGCCCGGATGCGATTACCGATTCGCCCCGCGTGCTGCTGATGATTGGCGTCAACGGCGTCGGCAAAACCACAAGCATCGGCAAATTAGCGGCGCGTTACACCGCCGAGGGCAAAAAAGTGCTGCTGGCCGCGGCCGATACCTTCCGTGCGGCGGCAATTGAGCAGCTGACCATTTGGGGGGAGCGGACGAACACGCCGGTCATCGCTCATTCGCAAGGCTCGGACCCCGCTGCCGTTGTGCACGACGCCTTGCAGGCGGGCAGGGCACGCGGCGCCGATGTTATCATCTGCGATACCGCGGGACGGTTGCACAACAAGCAGAATCTTATGGATGAGCTGTCGAAGATTCGGCGCGTTATCGCCAAGGAGCTGCCCGATTGCGTACCGGAGGTGCTGCTGGTTGTCGACGCGACGACGGGGCAAAACGCTTTGGCACAGGCGCGGCGCTTTAAAGAGGCCGCCGGGGTCAACGGCATCGTTTTAACCAAGCTCGACGGTACCGCCAAGGGCGGCGTGGTGATCGCCATCGCCGACGAGGTAGCAGTACCGGTGCGGTTTGTCGGCGTGGGCGAGGGAGCTGCCGACCTTTACCCCTTTAAGGCCGCCGAATTTGCCGAGGCCATTTTTGGTGACGCCGATGAATAAAACGCTCGTCGCCGCCACACACAATAAAGGTAAGCTGGCCGAGTTTGCCCGCATGCTGGAGCCCAAGGGCATCAGCGTGATGCCGCCGCCCGATCCGGAGCTTGTCAAAAATATTCTTGAGGACGGCGAGACCTTTGCCGAAAATGCGCTGATTAAAGCGCGCGCCGTATTCGCCGCAACCGGCCTGCCCACCATGGCGGACGATTCGGGCCTGTGCGTCGACGCGCTTGACGGCCGCCCCGGCGTTTACTCGGCGCGCTATCTTGGCGAGGACACGCCCTACACAGTCAAGAACGCGGCTATTATCAAGGCGCTTGAGGGCGTGCCGGAGGAGAAACGAACCGCACGCTTTGAATGTGCCGTCGCGCTGGTTACAGCGCAGGGCGAGCATGTGTTTACAGGTGCGTTTGAGGGCAAAATTGGCGACAGGCCCAGTGGCAAAAACGGCTTTGGCTACGACCCGATCTTTTATGTCGGGCGCATAAGCAGCTCGGACATGTCCGCTGCAGAAAAGGATGCGGTCAGCCATCGCGGCAAGGCGTTGCGCGCCATGCTGGCTGAGATTGAGCGGCTGCTTTGAGAAGCCGCTGATTAAGCGCATGAATAAGCAGCCGACGACCTATTTTGTGTCCGGCTGTTTTAAAAACAAGCATAGGCGCTGGTTTTATACCCGTTCTTGGCTTGTCCCCCCCTGAAAATTCTTTCTGCTCACCCGCTCCCCAGGAAATTAAAAGGCTTCTGGCGACCATACAAACAAACCGGGTATCACCCGAATCAAGGAGAGTATATGGAGATTACATCCAAGCAGCGCGCCAAGCTCAAAGGGCTGGCGCAAAATATCGAGACCATTGCGCAGTTCGGCAAGAACGAGCTGTCACCCGAGCAGATTACGATGGTCGACCAAATGTTGCAAAAGCGTGAGCTCATCAAATGCGCGGTGCTCGAATCGTCCCCCTACACGGCGCGCGAGCTGTCCGAGCTGCTGGCGCAGGAGACCGGGGCTGTTTCGGTTCAGGCCATTGGGCGGCGTTTTGTGCTTTACCGCCGCAACCCCAAGGAACCGGTCATTACGCTCGACTAACAGGCGGTATTCACAGCTTAAAACGGTCGTTCTGACAACTGCTTTTTGTGCCATACTGCGTCAAAGATACATGGAGTACATCCGGTATTCCTGTACTTTTGCCGCATCTGGCATAAAAGGCACGTGCCAGTTCGGCGGTGTCACTTGTGAATACCACTTTTAAAGCGTTATCACACACGGCAAAGAGGTACGTCAGCATGAAGGTAGGCATTTTTGGCGGAACGTTTAATCCCATCCACAACGGGCATCTTTCGCTCATCGCGCATTTAATAGACGCGCTGTCGCTTGATGAGCTGATACTCATTCCAACGGCGGTGCCGCCGCATAAGGAAAGCGACAACGTCATCGATGCGCAGCACCGGCTTAACATGTGCCGCCTTGCGGTGCAGTCCGACCCCAGGGTCACGGTCAGCGACATCGAAATTCTGCGCGGCGGTAAGAGCTTTACTGTCGACACGCTGCGCCTGCTCAGTGTCGAGCACCCGCAGGATACGTTGATTCTGCTTGTTGGCAGCGACATGTTTTACACGCTGGAGGAATGGCGCTGCGCCGCCGAGGTTATGCGGCTGGCCGAGGTGGCCGTCATCCCGCGCGAAGCGGACGAGCAGGAGCGGCTGCTGGCCCACCGCGACCGTTTAAACGCGCTGGGCGCCCGTACGCAGGTTGTAGCGGCCGATCCGCTCGTTGTCAGCTCAAGCGATTTACGCGCGCGGACCGACGGGTCTGATAATCTGCCGCCGCTTGTCGAGCGCTATATTATACAAAACGGCCTGTATGGCCGCACGCAGAGACTGCTGGTAGACCTTGACGCGCTTACCGCGTGGCTGCGCGGCGTGCTCTCGCGCGAGCGGTTCACGCACTCCCTAAACGTCGCCAGCGAGGCGCTGCGCCTTGCCCAGACGTGGGGCGAAAACGGCGACATGGCCTATCTGGCCGGGCTGCTGCACGACTGCTGCAAAGAGCGGACAAGAGCGGAAATGTTGAATCTTCTCGAAGAGTCTGATATAATTAAAGACCCGGTATTTTTACAGAGCTTTCAGGTATGGCACGGTTTTGCGGCAGCAATTTACATTCAGCGTGAATTATCGGTGCTAAACACCCAAATAATAGATGCGGTAAGGTATCACACCACGGGCCGCAGCGGCATGACGCGTCTTGAAGAGATCATCTATGTCGCCGATACGATTTCTGCCGACCGGAATTATCCGGGCATCGAAGCGCTGCGTGCAAAAGCCCACCGCTCGCTTGAAGCCGCCCTGCTGGAAACATTGCAGTATTCCGTCAGAAAGCTGGTTACAAAGGGCGTGCCCGTGTTGACTGATACCCTAAACGCCTATAACCAGTATCTGCTGCAAACGGCGCAGGAAGGTTAAAGGCTCGAAAGGGAGCTGTGTCGGTTGTCGCAAAAATCCAGGGTGTTGCTTTCGTTTTTAACTTGTGTGGGGTTGTTCGCCGCTTCGGCGCTCGTAACCTCGGCGCTCATCGCAAAACAGCGCATGCGGTTGCCGCCGGTTGCGGGGCAGAAGGACGCGGCGGTTTCGCAGCAGCCGCAGCTGCTGCCGGACTCAGAGCAGGAGGCGGACTATTCCGCCGAGCTGCCCAAGCCGCTGCAGTCCGGTAAGCGCTACGGGCTGCTGCTCTGCGGTATTGATCATACGCGCTCTCTCGCGGACGTGATTATTTACGCCCAGCTTGACCTGACCAACCAGCGCGTGTCTGTGTTGCAGATTCCGCGGGATTTGTTTATAGGCACGCAATATACCACAGGCAAGATCAATTCGGCCTGCCAGAATTTTAACACCGACGACCCGGCTAAAAATATCCGGAGCATCGTCACCTCCCAGCTGGGCCTTCAGGTAGACGGCACGGCCGTCATCACGTTGGCTGGGG
>JAEWYJ010000252.1 GCA_023395695.1 Bacillota bacterium
TACCTTATCTGGGCCATTGTGCTCTGCGGGCAAATTGAATACGGCATATTAAAATACACCAAAAACAAGGACGGTATGCTTAATAAAAAGATTACCCTGACGTTCGCACGCGGCAGCCTTAAAATAGACACGCCCCACAACGGCAAAAGTGCAACCGTCAGGCTCTCGGACCTGTTTTTGGTCTTTGAGCTGAGTAACATGTTTTTACTTTATCTCGACGGCGCACAGTCGATTATGCTGCCCCACCGGGCCATGACCCCGCAGCAGCGCGCCGAGGTGCGCGAGCTTTTACAGGACAGCCTGCATGAGCGCTTCTCAACCCGCTTTGGCTACGGCGCAACCTCAGCCAAGCTCAAACCGTTATCCGGAAAAAAACGCGGCTTCTTTTAATGCCGAGACTCTGCCAAAGCCCCAACAGACTGGCTGAAAATTTTTCTTCCGTGCGAAGAATTAAGCGCGTCTTTTTATGTTGGGGCGCTATAGCAACATCTTTAAAAATGGCTTAAAAGCGCTTACAGCGGTACCTCTATCCGCTGTAAGCGCTTTTATTGCAGTTCTGTTATTTAATGGTAAAGGTTCCTGTTACCTGAAACGAAGCGAAATTGCCGCCGTTATCCGCTGAAATATCCTTGACAAGGCGGTACTCTCCCGGGCCCAGCGGAATGGTGTAATCGTCTGAATTAATCATAAAATCAAATGTCATCTTCCCGCCCGGTTCGGTCATGTAAGCAATAGCAATCCACGCCCGCTCTTGGCCCTCCTTATATTTCAGCTGCGCCCATGCGCCGTTAACGTAATACTGAAAATAGTAGCTGGCGCCATACGATATCTCATAGCCGCTGTTGTTGATGAGCGTGGCGGCGGACATTTCGCCAAACCGCACCTCCGACGGCACCTGCAGAAGAACACTGCTGCCGTCGGCTTTTATTTTGTCCCCCGGTTCCGGTTGCTCAGAAGAGGACGCCTGGGGCGCTTCTGAGGGGGGCGTTGCGGGCGGCTTTCCCGGCACAGCGCTTTGCGCGTTATCCGTACCGCTGCCGGGTTTTGCCGGCGTGCCGGCGTCGCCTCCTCCTTGGGCAGGGGTGCTTGCGTTCTGTGTGCAGGCAAACAGGCCTGCGATAAGCAGCACTGTGGCTATTGTCAAAACAATCTTTTTCATTATAACACTCCTCTGATATATATTGAAGCTTTACGGAACCGACGTTAGGTATAAGAAAAAATCAATTGCCGCCGTATACCAGGCGCATACACGCTTTTTAGTATTTGGCAGGGGCGGTTTTATAAAACTCGGCATTCGCCGGTAAGTATGCCGAGTGGCAAAACGGTCGTTTTAAACCACAAATGTCGCGGCTAAAAGCTGTCCACCGCTCTTATTCCTGCCACAACCGCTTGCACTGCCGCCGTAAAGGCGTCGGTTTCAATCTCGGGGAACCACAGCACAAAGTCGTAGCCGTCGCGCTGCCATCGGGCAAGCGCTTTGCCGTTTTGGCTGTAAGACAGCTCAACCGCCACGCCATCAACCTGCTTGAAGCTTTGCCCCTCAAAGCTGATGCCGTATAATCCGCTGATATCCTCCCCGGTATTTTTTGCGGCGCGCAGCATGCCCTCCGCTTCATCGACTGTGCTGATATCCAGCTGGGCAAGCGTACCCGAAATCAGCCACACGCCGTCGGTACGAATCGACTCAGGCATGCCCTCCAGCGCAAAGCCTGCGACAAATCTGAAATCCGGCGTGTCAAAGGCAATCATCGGATTGGGTATTTGTGTCTGGCTGACATGCGCCACCAGCTTGGAACAGTCGGTAATCTGTGCGGGGTAGCTTTCCAGCAGCGCGCCGCCGTAGGTAATATCCACCTTCAGGCCCACCGACAGCGCCGAAACGGTAAGCGGGTCGCCCTTGGCATCGGTCATTTCCGCATTTGAAAGGCTCACTAAAATCAGGTCTGCGCTTTTATATTCATTCGTCTCCTGGCCGGGGCGCACCAATATCGCCTGATCGTCCACCCGCATAACTGTGGCGGCGAAGGTAACCCTGTCACTTTTTTGGCCGCAGCCCGTCAGCAGCAAAAACGTGATAAGCAGCAACAAAACCGCTGCCGCAACGGGCCTTTTAAGCAATCTCATGTGTCAAATCCTCTTTTCAAGCTGTTTGTCATGACTGCTTTATCAGTGCCGGAATTTTTTATAAATATTGCATGTGCTGGATAAATTTATTCCCATTGCATAAAGCGGCCGGGCAAGACGTTTTGTCCTGCCCGACCGCTTTAGCCGATTAATTTGAAAACCGGCCTGCTTTTGCTGTCCCTATTTTGCTTTGGACTTTACTTCCGCCACGGCGGCCTCGATAAATGCGTCAACCGGCATGGTGCCCTTGTCGCCTTCTCTGCGGGAGCGAACGGACACGCCGCCGGCCTCGATCTCCTTTTCGCCGATGACCAGCATATAAGGAATCTTTTCAAGCTGCGCCTCACGAATTTTATAGCCGATCTTCTCGCGCCGCTCGTCGACCGTCACACGCAGACCACCGGCGCGCAGCGCTTTGGCGACCTCGTTGGCATAGGCGCTCTGGTTGTCACCAATGGGCAGCACGCGCACCTGCTCGGGCGAGAGCCACATCGGCAATGCGCCGGCATACTTTTCAAGCAACAGCGCCATGGTGCGCTCGTAGCAGCCCAGCGACGTGCGGTGGATAATATAAGGGTATTTCTTTTCGCCGTCGGCATCAATATAGGTCATATTGAACTGCCGCGCAAGCATAAGGTCTATCTGAACGGTGATAAGCGTATCTTCTTTGCCATGCACATTCTTAATCTGAACGTCAAGCTTGGGGCCGTAGAAGGCGGCTTCGCCGACGGCCTCCCGGTACGGAATGCCCATATGATCCAGAATATTGCGCATCAGGCCCTGTGCCTCATCCCACATCTCGGGGGTGCCGATATATTTGTCGGTGTCATTGGGGTCCCATTTAGAAAAGCGGTAGGTCAGATCGTCTATCAGCCCAAGGTCGGTCATAACCTCCTGAAGCAGCCTGACGCAGCCGCGGAACTCCTCCTCAAGCTGCTCGGGGCGCATGACCAGATGCCCCTCCGAAATGGTGAACTGGCGCACACGGATCAGGCCGTGCATCTCGCCCGAGGCCTCGTTTCTGAACAGCGTGGATGTTTCGCCGTAGCGAATCGGCAAATCGCGGTAGGAGTGCATATCGTTGAGGTAAACCTGGTACTGGAACGGGCAGGTCATCGGGCGCAGGGCAAACACTTCCTTGTCCTTGTCCTCGTCGCCCAGCACAAACATGCCGTCCTTATAATGATCCCAGTGGCCCGAGAGCTTATACAGGTCCGACTTTGCCATAAGCGGCGTGGGGGTCATGACATAGCCGTACTCGTATTCCTCTTTATCCTGAATGTAG
>JAEWYJ010000262.1 GCA_023395695.1 Bacillota bacterium
TGTTTACGGGCATTATAGTAATGATTCTGTTTTGCCAGTTTTTTGGCGTGAACGATTGCATCCCTTCCGGCTCGGTCGTTTTCTATATCGTCATGCTGCTCACGCCGGCCGACGAATATATCACCTATCCGCTTAACAGAATGCTTGACACCGGTATAGGCGTGCTGATGTCGATATTGGTAAACATTGCGCTGCCGCGTGAGCTGTTTGAGCGCTTCATGTCCCGCAGGGCACTGGATGAAAGAATTCTGGAGCTGGAGCGGCAGCGCGAATGCATCGACCGCTCGATAGACACCCATGTGGCACAGCTAGAGGCGCTTGAGCGCCGCAAAGAGCGGCCCTGATGCACTGCCCCGCAGCTGCGGACAAAGTGCCGGCTTTTCTTCCTGAAACAAGCGCTTCAAGAAGTGCTTCCGGTTAATGGAAATTAGCATATATTGCTTCGTTTATCGATATAGTATTTCAATAATTGAAATAGATATCCTTGTTTTTGGCTTATTAAGCTCATTCGCATCACAGACAGCTGAAAATAATGGACAAAATATTATTCAGTTTCTGTTCGGGTTTAGTAACAATACATGAATGTTTGTCAGCGGTACAATAAAGTATAGACTTTTTTTAAAATAACGTTTAAAATTAATTGGAACGCAGCATGAATAGTTTTGGGTTCGGCTGCGTTTGGTGGAGAATCTTTATGAGGAGTATGAAGATTCTGTGTCAATACAAATAATAGAAAACCTGCGCGAAAAAAAATCCCGTATCTTTCTGGGTGGAGGTAAAAAGCGTGTTGCCAAGCAGCACGAGAGTGGAAAGCTGACCGCCCGCGAAAGAATTGCGCTGTTGCTGGACAAAGACAGCTTTACCGAGCTGGACGCCTTTGTCGAGCACCGCTGCACCAGCTTCGGCATGGAGGGTGCTGAAATACCCGGCGAGGGAGTTGTAACCGGGTATGGCAACATCGACGGCCGTCTGGTTTATGTCTATGCTCAGGATTTTACCGTCATGGGCGGTTCTCTGGGCGAAATGCACGCCAGAAAAATCAGCAAGGTGCTAGATCTGGCGATTAAAACGGGGGCGCCTGTCATCGGAATGAACGATTCCGGCGGCGCACGCATTCAAGAAGGCGTGGATGCGCTTTCAGGCTTTGGCGACATCTTTTTCCGCAATACGCTGGCGTCCGGCGTTGTGCCGCAGATATCGGTTATCATGGGCCCCTGCGCCGGGGGCGCTGTCTATTCCCCTGCCCTGACCGATTTTATCTTTATGGTGGATAAGACCTCCAACATGTTTATCACCGGCCCCTCGGTTATCAAAACCGTCACGGGCGAGGATGTTTCGGCGCAGGATCTGGGCGGCGCTATCACGCACAACACCATTTCGGGCGTTGCGCAGTTTGTGTATCCCAACGAGCAGGAGACCATTGCGGCCATTCGTCGGCTTATCGGTTTTTTGCCGTCGAATAACCGCGAAAAGGCGCCGGTTGTGCCCACAAAGGATGACGCTCGCCGCTTGTGCCGCAATCTGGAAGCTATTGTCCCGGAGTCTTCAAGCAAGGCTTACGACATGAAAAGCGTCCTTTGCGCCGTTGTGGATGACGAGAATTTTTTTGAGGTTCAATCCTACTACGCTCAGAACATTATTACCGGGTTTGGGCGTGTGAACGGGCAGACCGTCGGTATTATTGCAAACCAGCCCCGCATTATGGCCGGGTGCCTTGATATCAACGCCTCGGACAAAGCAGGCCGTTTTGTATCCATTTGCGACAGCTTTAATATTCCGCTTGTCACCTTTGTTGATGTTCCGGGCTTTTTACCGGGCATTAATCAGGAATACGGCGGTATTATCCGCCACGGCGCTAAACTGCTGCATGCCTACTGCGAGGCAACCGTTCCAAAAGTTACCGTTGTGGTACGCAAGGCCTACGGCGGTGCTTATATAGCCATGTGCTCCAAGCATCTCGGTTCCGACATGGTGTTGGCCTGGCCAACGGCTGAAATTGCGGTGATGGGCCCTCAGGGCGCCGCCAATATTATTTTTAAAAACGATATTGAAACGTCGGCCGACCCGGTTGAGACCCGTGCGGAGAAGCTGGAGGCTTACAAGGCGGAGTTTTCCAATCCTTTTCAAGCCGCTAAACGCGGTTTTGTGGACGACGTGATTGAGCCCGCCGAAACTCGGATGCGCATTGCAGGCGCTCTTGCAATGCTCAGCAACAAAAGCGAGACACGTCCGGCCAAAAAGCATGGCAACTTTCCGGTGTAAGGAGGTGTAATTACTATGGCGCCAGATTCCCCTATCGTTTTAACCCTTTTGGGTATGGGTACGGTTATGATCGTTCTGACAATGATTATGTGTTTAATCATTATCATGGGTAAGGTTCTTGCTCCCAAAACCGTGCCGGTTGCTCCCACCGCCCCCACCGCCCCTTCCTACAATAAGGAGGAGGAAGAGACACTCGCTGTTATTTTGGCTGCCGTTTCCAACATGGTCGGAACAAAAAATATCGGCAGTATCAACGTTAATCCCAAAAATTAGCCCTGCCAACGGATTTGCACGTCATCAACACATTCAAGATTTGGAGTGAATTTTAATGAAGAAGTTTAATGTAACCGTTAATGGTAAGGCTTACGAAGTTGTGGTAGAAGAAGTCAACGGCTCCGCCGCGGCGCCTGTTGTCCGTGCCGCCGCTCCTATTGTTCCCGCGACTCCCGTCGCCGCGCCCAAGGCTGCCGCCCCCGTTGCCGCAGCACCCGCGCCCAAGGCTGCCGCTCCCGCCGCAGCGGGCACCGTTATTTCCGCTCCGATGAGCGGCACCATCTTCAAGACCCTTGTTAAGTCCGGCGACACCGTTAAGAACGGTCAGGTCGTGCTGGTGCTTGAAGCAATGAAAATGGAGAATGAAATCTTCGCCCCCTGCGACGGCACTATTTCTGAAGTTCGTGTTTCAGAGGGTGCTGCCGTTCAGCCCGGCGATGTTCTTGTTGTAATCGCCTAAAACCGCAGACACCAAAGTATACAAAAGATTTGAGGTAATAACGTGGCTGAAGCTATTATGAACTTTCTGAGAGGTACTGGTTTTTACAATATCTCTTGGCAGCAGGCGGTTATGATTCTCGTCTCATTCATTTTGATGTATCTGGCTATTGTCAAAAAGTATGAGCCGCTTCTTTTGCTGCCGATATCCTTCGGTATGTTTCTGGCTAATTTTCCGCTTGGCGGCGTCAACGACCTGCCCAGTGAAACGCTGCGCTATCTGGCAACCGTGCCGGAGGCGCTCAAGGCAAGTGACCTGACCGCCCAGTTTGGCGCTCTGCTTGTTTCGGGCGAGCATCTGCTGCAAAAAGCGGTGGAGAACGGTTATGAGGTGCTGGCTGCGAAAAGCACTTACGGCGGCCTGCTTTACTACCTTGGCCGCGGCGTTAAGCTTGGCATTTACCCGCCGCTGATCTTCATGGGCATTGGCGCAATGACCGACTTTGCTCCGCTTATTTCCAACCCCAAGAGCATTCTGCTTGGCGGCGCGGCGCAGCTTGGTATTTTCGGCGCATATATTGGCGCCGTATTGCTGGGCTTTACCCCCCAAGAGGCCGGCTCTATCGGTATTATCGGCGGTGCGGACGGCCCTACGGCACTCTACCTGACCGCCAAGCTTGCCGATCACCTGCTTGGACCAATCGCTGTTGCAGCGTACTCCTACATGGCGCTGGTACCGGTTATTCAGCCGCCTATTATGAAAGCGCTGACCTCCAAGAAGGAACGCATGATTGTCATGAGCATGGACAGTCTGCGCCCCGTTTCCAAAACCGAAAAAATTATTTTCCCAATCGCCGTGACCACGCTGGTCGGCCTTATTCTGCCCTCCACCGTGCCGCTTTTGGGTATGCTGATGTTCGGTAACCTGATGAAGGAATCCGGCGTTGTTGATCGTATCAATAAAACCGCTCAGAATGAGCTGATGAACATTGTCACCATCTTCCTTGGCATTTCGGTCGGCTCTACTGCCACGGCAGAAGCATTCCTGAACGCTAAGACGCTAGGTATCATGGTCATGGGCGTTACGGCCTTCGCGCTTGGCACCGCCGGCGGCGTGCTGCTGGGCAAGCTGATGAACGTGCTCAGCGTTGCGATGGGCGGCAAGCCTGTCAACCCGCTTATTGGCTCGGCAGGCGTTTCCGCTGTTCCGATGGCGGCCCGTGTGTCTCAGGTTGTCGGCCAGAAGGAAAACCCCTCCAACTTCCTGCTCATGCACGCCATGGGTCCGAACGTTGCCGGTGTTATCGGCTCTGCCATTGCGGCCGGTATTCTGCTCTCTGTTCTCGGCTAAACTGAACAATACATTTAAAAGGCATTGGATTACAGCGTCCAATGCCTTTTATTGCTGTGTGGCGGGGTACAAAGCAGCCTATTGTATTTGGCCAAGCAGAATGATAACCGGTCAGGTTAAAAAACTGTTCGTTATAGCAAGGCTATGTTTGTGCTAGCCTTGACGCGCGTTGAACCCGCTTGTACCCTGTGCCCCGACGGTCACATCAATAAATTGACACGCGGGTACATATCCTATATAATTATTTTAAATATCTTATTTGGAGTATGAAAATGAATCATAAAATTGCACTGCTCACCGATTCCTGCTCAGATGTGCCCAAGGCTTACGTTGAGAGATATGGCATGTTTGTGGTTCCGCTGACGATCCATTACAGCTATGGCCACTTCAGAGACGGCGTAGACATCACCGCACAGGAGGTCTATGACCGCTTTGAGCAGGAAGTGCCCAAAACGTCACTCCCCTCGGGAGAGACCATTGCACAGACGCTTCAGAGCATCTGCGATATGGGGTACGATCAGGTGGTTATCGTAACCATCTCAAGCGGCCTGAGCGGCACGCACAATATGCTGGCCGTCATGGCAAAAGAATTTCCGCAGCTTGACTGCCGGATTATCGATACCAAAAACATCGGTATCGCCTCCGGACTGACAGCGATACGCGCGGGAGCGCTTATCGAGCAGGGCCTTGCGCTGGACGAGATAGAAGTCGCCCTGCTAAAGGCTGTGGAAAACACCCGAATCTATTTCTGCGTATCCACATTGGAATATTTGAAGAAGGGCGGCAGAATCGGTCTGGTTTCAGCCACAATGGGTTCCCTGCTCGGTATTCTCCCGGTCATTTCGTGCAACGAAGAGGGCGTCTATTATACCGTTAAAAAGGCGCGAGGCCGTAAGGCCGTACTGGACAGCGCCATCGCTCTCACCTATGACTTTTTGTCGAAAAGCGAAAAATATATTATTGCGGTGGTGCACGGCGGCGCGGAGCAGGAAGCAGAGCAGGTTGGCGAAAAAGTCAAGGCACTGCTCCCCAACTACACCGACTACATCACCGGACAGATCAGCCCTGCGCTTGTTGTGCACACCGGGCCCGGTCTTATCGGGTTATGTATTCAGCGCCTCTAACCACGAAAAATTTTCGACCTGTGTAAGGGCTTATTGCCTTTGCACAGGTTTTTTCTTATTCGTAGAACTCCCTGCACCCCTGGGTGCTGGCCCGACTGTACCCGGTGCCTTGTAAATATCCGCACCAATTCAGCAGCGCTTTTCAGGATGGCTGACTATAACGGCATACCCCCTGCCTGCTCCATCGCTAATATCATGTCCCGGCTTTTGTGTAAAAGAAAATAGCGCGCTTCTTTCTATTTAGCGCGCCATCCTTCATACATATTATATTGAGATTGTATTATATGCGGACGCGCCATCCCTGCAAGGACGGTACAGATGCAATATTTTGCGGCGGTCCGCCTAAATAAAATAGATCAGTGGGGATTTTTTATGTGTACAGCGATGACTTTAAGCGCCCAATCCAGCGACTTTCTTTTGGCACGCACAATGGATTTTTCTTACGAAATTATCCCTCAGCTTATTATCATGCCGCGTTCACATACGTGGGACGGTACGCTGGACGGTGTTACAATAACAAATACTTACCGGTTTATGGGCTTGGGCCAGGCGAAGGACGGCCTTTTAAGCTTTTTTGACGGCATTAACGAAAATGGCTTTGCCGCAGCCGCTCTTTTCTTTGCAGGCTATGCGCAGTACGAGCACAGTCCCGTCCGCTCTCCCAGCGGCGTCATCGCTTCCACAGATTTTCTCCACTATATTCTGGGCCAATGCGGCGCTGTCAGCGAGTTAAACGCCCTCCTGAAAAACGTTAAGATCTCCGGCCTGAAAGACCCGGTAACAAGCTCGGTTGCGCCCCTGCACTGGATTGCAGCCGATAAAAGCGGCGCCTGCGTCGTCATTGAATCCACCAGCCGCGGCGTGGAGCTGCTAGACGACCCCCTCGGCGTTATGACCAACAGCCCCGACCTGCACTGGCATATGACCAACTTGCGAAACTATACGCAGGTATCGCCCATACAGGTGGAACGCGTGGTGTGGGACGGCACACCCCTCTCCCCCTTTGGCCAGGCAGGGGGAACCATGGCTCTGCCCGGCGGCTTTACCTCGCCCGAGCGTTTTGTCCGCGTCGCCTATTTAAAGACACATATTCCCACACCCAGAGACAGCAAGGCCGCCGCCGCCGATTGTTTTCACATACTGTCCAATGTCGCCATTCCCAAAGGCGCGGTCATAACCAGCCGAGGAACCTACGACTACACCAAATACACCGCCGTGATAAATATGAGCACGCTTGAATATTATTATAGGACATATGATGATTTTCAGATCAGAACCGCCACTCTTTGGTAAAATCGGTCGTCCGGACAACGTCATGGATGAAAATGCCGCTGCATATTTTAATACAATATTCGTATTAAAGCCGGTCTCTCTTATGTATCAGCGACATAAGAAAGACCGGCTTTATTTTTCTTGCCGTCAATAACAGGCTAATCCTCGTCTGGCTCCTCGGGCATATCCCAGTTGTGGTAAACCTGCTGGACGTCTAACGCTCAGAAAAGTTAATCTGTGAAAACATCGCATTATAAAGCCATTTAAAGCAAGGTGACGTTCTAAATCAGAAGCTTTTTAAGTGAGTGTTTATCTTAATTCGTCAAGAATATTTTTCTTAACTAATCGAAGTATATCACAGCTAAAAAGCTAAAATCAAGGTTTGGGCTATGACGTACATGACGAAATTTGAATATACAATATGCTCATTCTGTAACTCATCTTGAAAATATAATCTCTAAAATACCTAATGCAAGTATAGCAAATTATACTTACTTAACCACTTGTGTAACTAAGATGCCAATGATTTTAGTTAATTCTGACTCAAAGTCTCTATTTACATCATCCGCACTGCTCATTGCATGAGCACATTCATGTAATAATGTTCCTGCATAATCTTTGATTGAACACAATTGCTTTCTTTTGATTAATATTCTATTTTCATCTGGTTGCCATAATCCAAGCGTTTCGTAATAAAATTCGGATTCATATATTTTTTCGACTATTTTTATATCTTTTACCTGTCTTGGTAATCCTCCAATTAGGCGCAAGATTTGTTCAGTTTTCTCATATATTTTTTTCTCTGCTTCGATTAATTTATCTGGTTCGATAAATACAGGCTTAAATTTAGATTGAATATCCGAAACAAATTGATTCGTTGTTGTAAAAACTTCCCCGTCTTTTGCTCCTTTGTTATAATCCTCCATTTTATTAGCTAAATTACTAGGCACTACAACAGGGCAAAACCCGCTTCTTTTCATGTCATCAATAATGCTGGGTGTTTTCTGCAAATCATCTGATGTAATAAAGGTTGAATTCGAATGAAATTTTCTTAATTGCTGGGATGCATATAATTGAACATCTTGCCAACTTAATTCATCATGTTTCATTCCACTTCCAAATTGTTGTAAATCATCAATTAAATTTCGGATAACTGACTCTTTTTTAGATTCTAATAATATAGACTTAATTCTATCTGTATAAGCTGTTCTCCCTACATTAGTTTATAATGTCCCCCAGAAGCTAGACACAAAAATTGTCAACCATCATGACACCTGATATACTAAAACAAAGGAAGGTGTCGAAAATGGGCAAGCGGAACTTCACAGCGGAGTACAAAGCATCCTT
>JAEWYJ010000321.1 GCA_023395695.1 Bacillota bacterium
CATAAGCACGCTGCGAACATTGTAATCGGCGGCTTTGTGCAGAACGAGACGCCCCGACGCCTGGCGACCGCCGCCTTGCAAGGCGCTTCCATTCATGCTTTGCGCCAAACAATGCCACACCCGCCGAAGGACTTTTCCACAGGCTTGCGCCGGGCCGCGGAGCGTGTTGGCCCAACGTTCTTAATGCGGCGTGCGGGCCCTGCCAGAAAGCGCCGCATACGCATAGCGACTGCACCAGCTCCTTATCCATGCGTCAGGCGGCCGGCATATTGTGACGCAATCCGGTCAGTGGTCGAGCATATGGCGCATGAGCATGGCATCCTCGCGCGGAAAATCGTAAAAATTAGGGCGTATACCAACCGGGTTAAACCCCGCCTTTTGATAAAGTGAGACGGCCGCAGCGTTGGAAATACGCACTTCAAGCATCAGCCAATCCAGCGAGAGCCGCACCGACTCGGCCAGCAGGGCGCGCACAAGCGCTTCGCCCACACCGCAACGGCGCGCGTGCGGCAGCACCGCAATGTTGGTAATGCTGCCCTCCCCGCAGATATGCGTCAAGCCCGCCCAGCCAATGGCCGCTCCGTCGCCGTCAAGCGCGGCAAACAGGGCCGCGTTCTCCTTCTCCAGCTCGGCGGCCAGGCTCTGCGCGCTCCACGGCTGGGCAAAGCAGGCCTTTTCAATCTCGGCCAGCGCTGGAATATGCTCTGATTTTACCGGCTGCACTTTAAATTTCATAATTCTATTTCGCCTCCAACCAGTTCTCGCCGATGCTCGCCTTGGCCACCATAGCCACCTTGAGCGACACGGCGTTTTGCATCTCCTCCGTCAGAATTGCTGCGGCGCGCTCGGCCTCCTCGGCAGGCGCTTCTACAATCAGCTCGTCATGTACCTGCAAAATCAGGCGGGCGCGCATTTGCTCCTTTTTAAGCCGCGCAAACACCCTGACCATTGCCAGCTTAATAATGTCGGCAGCGGTACCCTGAATGGGGGTATTCATCGCCACGCGTTCGCCAAAGGCCTTGGTAATGCGATTGGTGGCAGCCAGCTCCGGCAGAGGGCGACGGCGGCCAAACAGCGTTTTAACATATCCGTGCTCCCGGCCAAAGTCAATGGTTTCATGCATATAATCCTGCACGCCTTTATAGGTGTTCAGATAGCTTTTAATATAGCGGTCGGCTTCCGCAACCGAAACACCAATATCCTGAGAAAGCGAAAACGCCCCAATGCCGTAAACAATGCCAAAATTAACGGCTTTGGCGCTTGACCGCATCTGCGGCGTGACAAACGCCTCGGGCATGTCAAACACCTGTGCGGCAGTCTTGGTGTGGATATCTTCATCATGCTCAAAGGCGTCGATCATAGCCGCATCGTTTGCAATGTGCGCCAGCACCCGCAGCTCAATCTGCGAATAGTCGGCATCGACCAATAGGCAGCCCTTGTCGGCGACAAAGAAACGGCGCAGGCGGCTGCCGCGTTCGGTGCGCACCGGAATGTTCTGTAAATTCGGCTCGGTTGAGCTGATGCGTCCCGTGCGGGTTTCGGTCTGCCTGAAAATGGAGCGCACCCGTCCGTCGGCATCAAGTGTGGCCAAAAGGCCCTCGACATAGGTGGATTTGAGCTTGGCCAGCTTTCGGTAGGATAACACGTCCTCGACGATAGGGTGCTTGGCCCTCAGTGAATCCAGCGTGTCGGCGTCGGTCGAATAACCACTTTTGGTCTTGCGCTTGGCGGGCAGCCCCAGGCGGTCAAACAAAATTTCCCCCAGCTGCTTGGGAGAATTAATATTGAATTCCCCGCCCGCAAGATAATAGATGCGCTGGGTCAGCTCGGCAATATCGGCGTCGAGATCACTGCCAAAGCCGCGCAGACCATCGGCATCCAGCGCAAAGCCCAGCGTTTCCATCGAGGCCAGCACTCGGGCCAGCGGCTGCTCAATGCCGGCAAGCAGCATATCCATTTCTTTTTCGTGAATTTCGGCATGCAGCTGTTCGCAAAGCGCGGGCAGCAGCTGCATCTCCTCGGCAAGCGCCGCCAATGGCTCGGAAAGCGGCTCCGGCAGCGTAAAGCTCTGGCGAACGACTGTACGTCCGCTGCACAGCGTGGCAACGGTATAGCCGCTGGCCAGCGGCGAGAGCAGGTAACCGGCCAGAATGGGGTCAAAGCTGATATCGTTACCTTCAAGCCCATTTAAATAAAGATAGCGGTACCAGTCCTTGGCATTTGGCAGCGTCAGCGCGGCAGGGCTTTTAGCAAGCTCGGCCAAAAGCGTCTCCAGCGTTTCACAGCCGGTGTCGAGCAGCGCAAGGCTGCTGCCGAGGATCGCGGCCGCAACCGGCTTGTTATCGGTAAAACGGAGGCTGACGGTCAACTTCTCTTCCGCCAGCAGCGCACGGGCCTTGTCCGCTTCGTTAACCGAAACGGCAACGGTGACGCAGGGTTGCTCGGGCGTATCTACAGTCGTCGCTTCGCCGGCGGGCGGCGCAAGCTTTAAACGGGTAATAATTGAACGCAGCTCCAGCCGGTCTAATAGCTGATAAAGCTTATCGGCTTGCTGTGGCCGGGGGGTGAGCGCATCAATCGCCATGCCCAGCGGCACCGCACAGTCAATCTCGGCCAAAACGCGGCTCTGATAGGCGCTCTCCTTGCCGTCGGACAGCTTTTGCCGCACGCCGTTTTTAATGGAGGGGTCGTCCAGATGCGCATAAACGCCATCGAGCGAGCCAAAAGCGGCAATGAGCGACAGCGCGGTTTTTTCTCCTATTCCGGCCACGCCGGGAATGTTGTCGGACGTGTCGCCCATGAGCGCCTTGACTTCGATCATCTGCCGGGGCGAAACGCCATATTTTTCACGCACGGCGGCTTCATCAATAACCTCAGCTCCGGACTGTCCGCCGCGGGTAAAAGCCAAGCGCACCGTTACGCCCTCGCCGATGAGCTGAAAGCTGTCGCGGTCGCCGGTGGCGATAATGCATTCGTCCCCGTTTTTGCGGCAGGCAACGGCGAGGGTGCCGAGAATGTCGTCCGCCTCAAAGCCCTCGGTGGATAAAATAGGATAGCCCAGATAGCCCAGCAGCTCCTTGAGCGGCAGGAGCTGTTGCGCCAGCTCCTCCGGCATGCCCTTGCGCTGGGCCTTGTAGCCGTCGAACAGCTTGTGGCGAAAGGTCGGCGCTTTAAGGTCAAACGCGAACACGACGGCGTCAGGGCTGACCTCGTCGCAGATTTTGAACAAAATATTTAAAAAGCCGTAGATACCGTTGGTGAACAAGCCCTCCCGCGTGGTAAGCGGGCGCACGCCGTAATAGGCGCGATTGAGAAGGCTGTTGGAATCGACTGCGAGGAGTTTCATGTTGGTCTCCCTTCCGGATGGCTCTGTGTGCGGCACACCGGGTTGTATCGGAATACTGTTGCCCGCCTAAAAGCAATGGGCGCTGCATCCCGGTATCATTTGCGCGTCAAGAGGCGATTGCCGCGTTTGGCGGCGAGCCGTTGCGCATCACCTCGGTATAGTAGCCGTCTTGCGGCTATTATACCACAAAAAAGTGTCGATGCACAAAAAATATCAGCATTAATAAAGGGAAATTAGTTGATGCGGCGCGTATGTTTTGTTAAAATAGGAAGACTTAACGGAAAGGTAGCTTTAAATGAAAATTTCTCAAATTGAAATAAACGGTTTTGCCGCGCTGGCGCCAATGGCGGGCGTGGCCGACCGTGCGGTACGCACTGTCTGCCGCGCCTATGGCGCGTGTTATACCGTAGGTGAAATGACCAGCGCCAAGGGCATCAGTATGGGCAGCAAAAAAAGTGCCGAGCTGCTGGAGGTGGACGCGGCGCACCCTTTTGCAGTTCAGCTGTTCGGCGCCGATCCCGGCTGCATGCGCAGGGCGGCCGAAGCGGCGGCGACGCGAAAGCCCGATCTGATTGACCTGAACATGGGCTGCCCTGCGCCGAAAATTACCGGCGGCGGCGCGGGCAGCGCGTTGCTTAAAAATTTGCCGCTGGCACAAGAAATTGCCCGCGCCGCCGTTTTAGGTGCGGGCAATATTCCGGTGACGGCCAAAATACGGCGTGGCTACGACGCGGGCGACGACGTGGCGGTTGAAGCGGCCAAAAGGCTGGAGC
>JAEWYJ010000332.1 GCA_023395695.1 Bacillota bacterium
TTGTATAGGCGGTCAGGCAGCCGGTAAACACCAGCACACTGCCGGTGACCAGACCCGAAATACTAAGCGGAAATACGACGCTGAAAAACGATTGCAGCCGCGTTGCGCCCAGATTGCAGGCAGCCAGACTTAATTCGTCCGGGATGCTGTCCATTACGCCGATCAGCGACAGGATCATCAGCGGTAAAAACAGCTGCACAAAGCCCACGGTCATCGAAAATTCGTTGTACAAAAGGCTCTGCGGCTTTGCAAAAAGCCCGCTGCCCACCAGCATGCCGTTGACAATGCCCTTTTTGCCCAGAATAACCATCCAGCTGAACGAGCGGATGACCGGGCTGGTAAACATGGGGAACACTGCCAGCGCCATTAACAGGCCCTTGCGCTTTGAAAAGCGCGATATGTAATAAGCGGACGGAAAGCCCAACACCGCGCAAACCGCCGTGCTCAAAAGGCTCAAGCGCAGGCTGCGCGCAAACACCTGCCGGAAATATTCGCCGCCAAACATGGCAAAGTAAGCCTGAACCGAAAAGGCGCCGCTTTGCGGCGAAACGGTGGTGACCGCCAGCAGACAGAGCGGAATCAGCATAAAAACCGTGACGAATAAAATGCCGGGCAGCATCAGCAGCAGCCAGACAACGCTCCTTGCGTGCTTCACCAGAGCTTTCCTCCTCTTATCATCGAATGCCGGCGCTTTTTGGCCGCGCCGTGTAAAATCCATATTAAAAATACACTTTAGACTAACATTTTGCGGAATTAAAGTCAATTGCAGCGTTCTTTTTCAGCATTTTTAGCAGCTATTGCGCCAAATCCTTTAAAGTTTTTGAGACATAGATATAGAGATGCCGCATTTGGAACAGTCTGCCAGGGTTAGAGCGGAATTTAGAGGAGCCGCCGGCCGCACAGGCTTTACTGCCGGCTGATGCGCCGAACCTCCTCCTGTGTCAGCGCGATAAAACGGCGGATGAACGCCGGCTGTATGACACCCTTGTGGCTTACCATGTCGATATGCAACGGTCTGTCCAGCCCGCTGATCGGGAACATATATAATTTGTTTTGTTCATCGCTGGTCAGGTTGTGCCGATGAGCCGTATTCAGCAGCATGCGGGGACACAGAGACGCGCAAACGCCCGAGGCGCACAGCATAATCTGCGCCTCACAGTCGCTGATATTATAGACGACGTTGAGCCGCAGATGATGGTAATTGAGATACTCCATAATCACATGGTTGACCTTTCCGGTCTTAAAGCTGAGAGCAAAGGGGATATCTCTAAAGTGGTTGAGGTTGACCCCGCCGCCCATTTTGCCGATCTGCGCCTCCTTAAAATGCGCGTGCAGCAGCTGTGAGGAAATGATGAGCCGGATTTCGTCGTCCGCCATCGTGTGGATATCAAAGGCGGGGTCGGGGTCGGTATTGACGCCGATGAACAGGTCTATTTCGCCGCGCAGCAGCCGCTCCTCCAATATCTTGGTATCCTCAATGCAAAAGGAAATATTGACCCTGGGGAACAGACGATAGTACCGCGACAGCACGCCGGGCAGTATGACCGACGCGCGCGACGTGCTGATGCCAAGCGTAAAGGAGCCGCTTTCGCCGCTGGCCATGCTGCACAGGCTGTCATCCATATTTTTTTCAAGAATACGGATGTTGCGCAGGCTTTCAAGCATCACCTCGCCCGCGGGCGTCAGGCTTAGCTTGGGGTTGCGCTCAAAGAGCTTGACGTTATATTCCTTTTCCAGACGCTTGATATGGTCGCTGACGCACTGCTGGGTGACAAACGCCTGTTGGGCCGCGTGTGAAATGCTCATTTTTTCGGCTACGAGCAAAAAAATTTCAAATCCTGTTCGCATGGGGCCCATCCTTCCCGTTGTGGTTTTTTGTTGATAATAATATGATATCAGATTTTGATACCGGCGTCCCCGTCGTTTATAACTTTTCGGCTATTAGAAAATTTTAACAAAACGGCGGCCTGCCCCTAAGAGAAGCAGGCCGCCGCAGGCGGGCGCTTTAATTTTTTGCCTGCGCCAAGCGCCGGTTCAGGTGTTTTGTGTCAATAGCTGTAGCCCATTAGCTTGGGCAGCCAGGTGATGATGCCTGGTACGTAGGCAAACACAAACAGCAGCGCAATTTCGGTCAGCAGAAAGGGCAGGCTTCCCCTGACAATCTGCTTAAAGTTCAGGCCGGAGATTGAGACGGCTGTAAACAGGTTGTACCCGAAGGGTGGGGTAACAAATCCGACCACGAGACAGATGCAGAACAGCATGCCGATGTGCAGCTGGTTGCAGCCCAGCGAGATGCCAATGGGAATCAGAATGGGCGCCAGAATCAGCGTTGCGGCGACGTTGTCCATCAGGCAGCCTACCACGAGCAGAATGACGACGAGCACGAACAGGTATAGGTTGCGGTCGCCGTTAACCAGCGTGATAAAAGCGGTCGAGATGGCCGTGCCGATCTGCGACTTGGACACCACCCAGGAAAAAATGGAAGCCGCCGCAATGATAAAGTTGACCATTGTGGAGGTTTTCAGCGAGGAGATCAGGATGCGTGGCAAATCCTTGACTTTAAGCTCACCCAGCGCAAAACCGACGATGAGCGCATATACAATACCGACCGCCGCAGATTCCGTGGGGGTAAAAATGCCGCCGTAGATGCCGCCTAGAATCAGCACCGGCAGCCCCAGCGCACCCAGCGCCTTCCAGAACATTTTAAGCGAATATTTAAGGTCGAATTTTGTTTGGCCCGCGTGCTTTAGAACCTCCGGGTTTTTATAGGCGAACGCGACATTAACAATGCTCAGTGCCGCCGCAATAACCAGCCCGGGTACAATACCGGCAATGAACATGGCGGGAATAGAGAGGCTCATGGTCACGCCGTAAATAATCATCGGAATGCTGGGCGGAATAATGGGGCCAAGGGCGCCTGCGGCTGCCACGAGCCCGGCGCTGGTTTCTTTGGAATAACCGGCCTTGGACATGGAAGGCAGCATAATAGAGCCGATGGCGGCGACCGTGGCAGGGCCGGAGCCGGTCAGCGCCGCAAAAATAGCGCAGCTAAATACGGTGACGATGCCCAAGCCGCCGGGCATCCAGCCCAAAAGGCTTTTGGCCCAATCGGTCAGGCGCTTGGAGATGCCGCCAAAATCCATGAGGTTGCCTACGAGAATAAACAGCGGCACCGCAAGCAGCGTAAACGAGTTGAGGCCGTACACAAGGCGCTGGGCCACAACCAGAAAGCTGGTGTCGGTAATATTTAAGTAAACCATGCCGGAGGATATGATCGAAAAGGCGACCGGTACCCCAAGCAGCATCAGTCCAAAAAGTGCAAGCAGTACCAGTGTCATCGTGCGTCGCCCTCCCTGCTTTGCGGCTTGTCCCACAGGACGACCGCAATTTTGACCACAGCCTGAAACATCAGCAGCAAACCGCCCGCCGCCACCGAGGCATTGATAGCCCACATGGGCACCGACATGGCGGTGCTTAAGTTGGCCCGCGAGCTGTAGGACAGCATAATGCCGGAATGCAACATGACAACACCGTTTAAAAAGATCACCAATTCAATCAGTACGTCGAGCGCTTTGCGCGCTACGCCGTGCAGCAGGTCCATAATAACCGTGACAGTGGCGTGCTCACCGGCCCCGATCAAAAGAGAAGCGCCGATCATATGCATCCAGATAAAGCAATATCTGGCCAGCTCTTCAGTCCAGGACAGCGAATTATTCAAAACGAAGCGAAAGAAGACCTGCGCGATACAGGCGATAATTAAAACGGCAAACAGCGTAATGCCAACGTAGCTGACGGCTGTATTCACCGCGTTTGAAACGCGTTTGAGCGTTTTCATGAAGATTCCTCCCCTTTGTGCATCCTGCGCCGCCGGCCGTGCACTTAAGCATGGCCGGCGGCGTCGTTTTAAAACAAGAATCAGGCCATGCCGACCAGCGTTTTAAGCGCGTTAACCCAGTCGCTGCCGATGTAGGATTCCATCTGCTCATAGCAGGGCAACACGGTCTGGCGGAAAGCGTCCAGATCGACGTCCGACTCCGGTATAATGGTCATGCCCTTGGCGGTCAGGTCCTCCTCCATGCTCTGGGCCGTGGCGGCGTTGTTCGCGCGGGTATAAGCGGCCGCCTCCACGGCGGCGTCGCGCAGCAGCTGCTGATCCTCGGGAGACATCGACTCAAACACCTGCGTGGAGATGCAGATGGGCAGCGGCGAATAGAACAGGTTGACATTGTCAATAAACTTGCAGACGTCGGGGAAGCCGTTGGTATAAAGCACACTCAATGGTGCGTCGCAGCCGTCTACCGTTCCCTGCTGCAGCGCGGTGAGCAGCTCGCCCCAGGCCATTGGGGTGGCGTTAACACCCAGTGCGGAATAGGCGGAGAGGTATATTTTGGTTTCCATGCAGCGAATTTTCAGCCCGGCAAGGTCGGCCGGCTTGGATACCGGCGCATTGCGGGTACAAAGCTGACGGAAGCCGCCCTCGGAGAACGCCAGCGCGGTAACGCCGGTGCCCTGCATATTTTCAAGAAGCTTTTGGCCAAAATCGCCGTCGAGTATATCGCGCGCCTGCCCCAGATCCGAGAAGATGAACGGCAGGTCCAGCGCGCCGTAGGACGGCACATAAGAGGAGACGTAGGCGTTGGTCATAATGGCCATGTCGCAGGTTCCGGTCTGCATGCCTTCCCACATTTCAGGCTCGGAGCCGAGCTGGCTGCTGGGGTAGTCGTCAATCGTAATACGGCCGGTGGTTTTCTGCTCCACAATTTCCTTGAGCTTCATAACGGTGCGGTAGTACGGGTCGTTTTCGTTGGCTGCGGTGGTGTGCCCAATGCTCAGGTTATAGGTTTTGCCGGCCGCTTCGCTGCTGCCGGAGCCGGCGGACGGAGCCGGGGCCGGGGCCGAAGCGCCCTTACAGGCTGTCAGGCTTAATGCCAGAACCAGAGTCAGCGCAAGTACTGTTAATCGAATTTTTTTCATTTCCTTTTTCCTCCTGAAAAAATTTTTATCGTTTTAATCCACAATGGATTTTGGGACGAAGCAAACCATATCCCGAATTTGGGCATCAGTCAACCCCTGCTTTAAAAGCGCGCAGATAAAGCGGTGCAGCTCGGCGGTAGGGCGGGGCTCTCCCCCTTGTCCGCGGTCGGTTGCAATATAGGTGTGGCTGGGCCCGACCTGTAGAATGGTCTGTACCATTGCGCCGATACTGACAGCGCCCTGGGCTACGTTAAACCAGTTTTTTTCAATCAAAACGCCCGCTTCGGCCAGCTCCTGCTGCGTCGCTGCCGGAATTCTGGTGCGCGGGAACTCGGGGTGGGTCAAAATCATGCGCACGCCCCGGGCGCGCCCTTCGCGGCAGAGCAGAACCGATTCCTTTGGGCTCAGGTGGCCGGTTGCAAGCGTGCCGTCGTATTTTTTTACGGCGTCCATCACGTCGTAGACGCTGTCCTTGAGTCTGCCGCCCGGCGTCAGAATATAGATGCCCTCCCGCTCAAAAAAATCGCCGTCCATATTGCCGAATTCCAGACTGTTGGCCGAGTCGCGAGTGGGCATCCACACAATTTTTGCACCGACCTTCAGCGCATTTTCAACGGCGTAAACATTAATGCCGCCGGCTGGCCAGTTAAGCGCAATACCGCCGTACGCCTTTGTTTTACAGCCGCTGTAGCGGTTAATCAGCTCGGCGCGGACAGCGGTGGATTCGTAGTGGCTTTTCAGCATTACCCCGGCCATGCCCGCCCGGCTGGCCTCGTTGACCAGCTCCCAGCTGTCCAATGCCCGGGGAAAGGCCGACGGCGCCGTATGGACATGTAAATCGTAGCCGTCGACCATAAGCGCCCAGGCTTTGTCTTCCGTTTGTTCCATTTTGATAAATCCTCCTGCATTGGCAAGTGCAATAAAGGCAGGCCTGTCTTTGCCTCTCTATTTGGTAATATAGCAGTATACAGGAACAAGGTAAAACAAGTAGTTTCAGAGCGCGCACAAGTTTCGCCACGGAGAATAGCTGATTAGTACAATTTTTAGCCTTACTTTTATCGGAGGTGCACAAGGAATTTTGGCCAATAATAAAAGATATTAAGAATTTTATTTGAATGCATCGCGGCGATGCCCCGCAAAATATGCCGAATCAGCACCTGTAAAAGTAATTGCACGCAGTAAAGCGGCCACCTTAAAAAGGCGACCGCTTTACTGCGTTTATTATTTGATTTTAGCTGTAACGGTTTTAGCGCTTGGTCAGCGGCTTGTCGGTTATGATAATGCTGCCGCCGAGCTCGGTGTAAAAGTGCAGGTAGCCGTTTGCATCAATCAGATAGGCCGGATTATTGATGCGCGTATAGCCGTTGGTTGCCGCGTTGTAAGCATAGAAGATCAGGCTCTGGGTGTTCAGCCCGGTCAGATCAACCTTTGCGGCAATCTGTATCCGTGCGCCAAAGCTGCCCTGCTGGGCCAGTGTAACAGCGCGGACGGTATTGTCAAAATATTGCCCGAACATGCCGGTTACCGCTGCCGTATGGGCCGGGT
>JAEWYJ010000345.1 GCA_023395695.1 Bacillota bacterium
TATGGTCGGCGGCTATAACTTCGGCTGCGGCTCTTCGCGCGAGCATGCGCCGATTGCGCTTAAGGCCTCGGGCATATCCTGTGTTATTGCCAAAACCTTTGCGCGTATTTTCTACCGCAACGCCATCAACATTGGTCTTGCCATTCTGGAGTGCGACGAGGCTTCCGACAAGATTCAGGCGCAGGACGAGGTGGCCGTCGATTTTGATACGGGCATTATCCAAAACATTACCCGTGGCGAGCAGTACCAGGCCGAGCCGTTCCCGGAATTTATTAAAGATATCATTAATCACAACGGCCTCATGAACGCGATTTCGGCGCAGGGGGATCAATAATGGCGACTAAAAAGATTACCGTCTTACAGGGCGACGGCATTGGCCCTGAGATTGTTGCGCAGGGCGTGCTGGCGCTGGAGGCCGTCGCAAAAAAATTCGGCCATACCTTTACCTTTACCTTTGCAGATTTTGGCGGCTGCGCCATTGATAATTGCGGCGAGCCGTTCCCGGCAGCAACCCGCCAAAGCTGCGAAAACGCCGACGCGGTGCTGCTCGGCTCGGTTGGCGGCCCAAAGTGGGACGGCGTACCCAAGGAGATTCGCCCCGAAAAGGGCCTGCTGCAGATGCGTGCGGCGCTGGGGCTGTTTGCCAACCTGCGCCCGGCCCGGCTGCACCGCCAGCTGGCCTACGCCTGCCCGCTCAGGGCCGAGCTTGTCGCACAGGGCATTGACATTATGATTGTACGTGAGCTGACCGGCGGCATTTATTTCGGCAGCCATGAAACGACGGTGGAGGACGGGCAGCGCGTCGCGCGCGATGTGCTGGTCTATACCGAACGGGAGATCGACCGCATCCTGCGCGTCGGCTTTGAGGCCGCGAGAAAGCGTGGCAAAAAGCTTGCATCGGTCGAAAAATCCAACGTGCTTGATTCCTCGCGTCTCTGGAAGGAGCGTGCCCACGCCATTGCGGCCGAATACCCCGACGTGGCGCTGACCGATATTCTCGTTGATAACGCCGCTATGCAGCTGGTGCGTGCGCCCGCGCAGTTTGACGTGATCGTCACTGAAAATATGTTTGGGGATATTCTCTCCGACGAGGCCAGTCAGATTGTCGGCTCCATCGGAATGATGCCCTCGGCCAGCCTGCGCGCCGATTCGTTTGGCGTCTACGAGCCGATTCATGGCTCGGCGCCCGATATTGCAGGCAAAGACGTTGCAAACCCCATCGGCACTATTCTGTCGGCAGCGATGCTGCTGCGGTATTCCTTCGATATGGCGCGGGAAGCGGCCGCTATTGAAGCCGCTGTAGAAAGCGTTCTTGAAGAAGGGCTGCGCACGCCGGATATTCTGTCCGAGGGCGGCAGGCAGGTTGGTTGCAAAGAGATGGGTGCGCGCATTGCGGCTCAAATTGCAATTTGATTTAATTAAAATTCCATGCTAAACTATGGGGAGACGGTTGCCGGCGCAACCATCTCCCCGTTTTATTTTAAATTTTGGAGGGATTAGCTCATGCGTAACGTTGCAAACATTTTGGTTTTGGTTTCTGTAAGCGATCAGGAGTGCGCATTGCTCGAAAGCTGCGCACCCAAGGCAAATTTTGTCTATTGTAAGCCAGATGAGATCAGTGCGCAGCAATTAGCCGCCGCAGAGGTCATTTTAGGCAATCCCCCGGCCGGCCTTGTTAAGGATGCGAAATCTCTCCGGCTTTTGCAGCTGTTCACCGCCGGCTCAGATGCGTATGCCGCCGAAGGCGTATTGCCGCAGGGAGCGCTGCTGACCAACGCCACCGGCACTTATGGGTTGGCAATTTCGGAATATATGGTGGGCGTTCTGTTGGCGCTTGACAAAAAACTGCATCTTTACCGTGACCAGCAGCAAAAAAACACATGGCAAAGCCTTGGTGAGGTGCGCTCTATCTGGAATTCCACCGTATTGGTGGTCGGTCTGGGCGACATCGGCAGCGAATTTGCCAAACGCGTTAAGGCGTTTGACGCCAAGGTGATCGGTATGCGCCGCGCGGGGCTTGACAAGCCCGATTATGTGGACGAGCTTTATCTGTCGGACCAGATTGACGCGCTGCTGCCCCTGGCCGATACGGTGGCGCTTTGCCTGCCGCAGACCGCCGATACGCAGAACCTGATGAACCGCGACCGCATTGCCAGGATGAAGCCCGGCGCGGTGCTCATCAATATTGGCCGCGGCAGCGCGGTGGACGCCGATGCGCTTTGTGACGCGCTCGATGCCGGTCGTCTGTCCGGCGCAGCGCTGGACGTTACGGTACCCGAGCCGCTGCCGGCCGACAGCCGTCTGTGGCAAACCGAGAATCTTATACTGACGCCGCATGTTTCGGGCGGCTTTTCCCTGCCCGAGACGCACAGCAGGATGATTCGGCTTATGGCGGAAAACCTTACGGCGTTTATTGAGGAAAAGCCGATGAAAAACCTTGTGGATGCCAAAACAGGATATAGAAAGCTTTAAGACAACGGTGCGCGGATATCGTTTTAATTTATGGGAACGGGCGAAGGTGATCCTTCGCCCGTTTTGCGCTGTGCCGGATTAATCTTTGTTTTCTGTGCTGTCTCCGGGCAAAAACGGTTCATACATCATCATAGCGTGGTTTTCCACAATGTATTCCTCGCCCAGAAAAACGCCGTTCAAGTCAAAGCAGCGTCTGTAAAGCGTGTTATGCCGGCTGTAGCCGCCCCACCATTCACTTTTCATTATGTGGTCTTTTTCGGCCACTTCATAGCAGCATACCGGCTGGGTGCCCGAATACCAGGCGGCGTGCAGGTATTCCTTGCCGACACTGACCGAGAGCTGGAAAATATCGTCGGTACGATTGGCGATCATCAAATCGCCATGGGGATAAAAGCAGGTTGCGCCGCTGCCGAAGGGCTGGGTGCGATTGGCGTCGGGGAAAACGTCGTACCCATGGCGGTGCCGCTCCACGACGGTAAGCGGCGTATGCAGCGTAATCCAGTAAAGCAGGTTTGAAAGCTGGCACAGCCCGCCGCCCACGCCCTCCGTAACCTTACCGCAGCAGAGCACCATGCCGTCCACATAGCCTTTGGCGCGTGTCGGGTTACCAACCAGCCGCCAGAAGCTCAACGTCTCGCCCGGACGGACAATAAGACCGTCCAGCCGCTCCGCTGCCAAGGTCAGATTGATGACCTTATTGTGCTGTAGCTGCATATCGACATCCTTAAGTCGGCGCAGCAACAGCGTTTGGTGCCGGGCGTGCAAAAAGGGCAGCAGCGCCTCGGGCCGGCGCATTTTTGCAAACCGATATTTGGGCGAGAGCCACAGCAAATAGCGCGAAAACGTATAGTAGCATGCGCCAAGCCGCTTTCTCAGTGCAGAGCGCGCAATGGGTCTCAGGTTGTTCGGTCTTTCCATGTTGTTTTACCTCCGGCGTCAAAAGTTGTATGTTAACCCGTTAAAAGCCCAATAAACCGGCGCGCGTTTTTACGCTGCAAGGCACAGAATGCAGGCGGACGGACACCCGACAAGGCGGATAAAAAAATACGCCAGCCAAGCCGACGAGCTTTTAAAGCTTATCGGCTATATCTATATAGTGGGGCACAAAGCCGGTAAATGTTGCACAGCGCATAAAAACACCCCGTCTGTTCAGTCGGTATAGCATACCGGCCGACAAATGGGGTGCCTTTAATTTAAAGCAGAGCGACGTTTTTAAACGCGGTCAAACGCTATTCGGCGGAACCGAACCGCTTGTGCAGTATTATCAACAAACCAATCAGCATCAGAACTGAAACGCCCAGCGTCAACAGCAGGTTGCCATTGGTAAAGCCCGCCACCAGATAGCCGACAAAGCAGCAGACCGCTACCAGAATACAATAGGGCAGCTGGGTTGACACGTGCTCAATGTGGGCGCAGCCCGCCCCGGCGGACGCCATGATGGTGGTATCCGAAATGGGAGAACAATGGTCGCCGAATACCGAGCCGGCCAGCGAGGCGGCAAGCGTAGGAATAATCAACGAAGGTGCAACCGATTCGCAGATGGCAAACACAATGGGGATCAGAATGCCGAAGGTGCCCCAGGAGGTGCCCATAGA
>JAEWYJ010000016.1 GCA_023395695.1 Bacillota bacterium
CAATATATACAGGCATCCTCTTGTTTTTTTGGCTTTTTATTTAAAGCGCGAAGCCGCCGGAGGGTGCCGCATTCATATTACTTAATGACTGGACGGTGATAAGTTTGTCTTTGGAAGCAATTAAACAAATATCTGAGACGGAACAGTCCGCGCAGCAGTGCATTACTGACGCACAGACACAAGCGCGGGATATTATTTCTAACGCACAGCGAACCGCGGCGCAGGAATATGATTCTATACTTAAACAGGCGGCCGTCCAGACGGCGCAGGCGCTGGCTGACGCCAAGCGGCACGGGGACGATATGGCAGCGCAACAGCTTGCGGAATATCGCCGCCGGTGTGAGTCTTTGCAGACGCAGGCGCAGGCCCGCATGGACAAAGCAGTCGCGATTGTAATGGAAAGGGTAGTCGGCTGATGTCTATTGTAAAAATGAAGCGACTGTATGTGATTGCCCCCGCCGAGTTAAGACGAACGGTTTTGCGCGCACTTACCAGACTCGGCTGCGTCGAGCTGGAACGGTGCTCCGCCCAGCAGCTCGTCGATTCCGGCGGGAAATTATATATCAGCGAGGAAAACACACAGGCTGCCAGATTACGCAGCACGCTGGAGAACGCCTGCCGCCTGTTGAAAAATTCGTCCGCCGCCAAAAAAACGCCGCTCTTTGCCTCGCGGCCCGAGGTGACCGAGCGCCAGCTTTTTGATATGGCGACGCTCGGTAACGCCATACGGACGGCTGAGGCGGTTGACGCGCTGGGCGCTCAGCTGGCGGACGCCGGCGCGGCGCAGGCGAGGCTGGACGCCCAGATTGCGGCGCTGACCCCTTGGCGGTGTCTTGATCTGCCGCTGAATTTTACCGGTACGCGCGAGACGGTCTTTCTTACCGGCACGCTGCCCGCAGCCATTGAAACCGAACCGCTGTGCGCCCGCCTTGCCGAGGATGCGCCCGCCTGCCTGATTGAGGTGGTTGGCTCGGATACCGAGCAGCATTATCTGGCCGTAACGGTGCATCGCGAGCAGGAAGCGGCGGCGCTGAGCGTCTTAAAGGGCGCCGGGTTTGTAGCAGCTGGCTTTAAAGAGGTCTCTTTAACAGCGTATGCGCAGATTGAGTGCCTGAACAACGAGATTGAAGCGCTCGACGAGGCCAAGGCCCGGTATGCGCAGCAGGTAGCCGCCTATTATGACGCGTTGCCGACGCTTGAGCTGGCGCTTGACGCTTACACGCAGGAGGCCGCGCGGGATGAATTGCTCTCGGCCACTGCACAGACGGCGCACACCGCCTATTTTACGGGCTGGCTGCCCGCGGCAGCCGAGGCTGCCGTTGCAAAGCTACTTAACGAGCAGGGCTGCGCCTATGCGCTGGAAGAGCCGGCAGAAAATGAAACCCCGCCGGTTATGGTGCAAAACAGTGCGTTCATAAGCCCTGTCGAGCCAATTACCGAGATGTATGATACCCCGGCCTATGGCAGCATAGTTGATCCCAACCCGTTTATGTTCCCGTTTTATATCGTCTTTTTCGGTTTTATTATGGCCGATGCGGCTTATGGTATTTTAATGTTTGTGGGCTGTTATTTGGCGCTTAAGGTTATGAAGCCCAGAGGTGGCATGAAAAAGACGCTGACCCTGTTCATGTACTGCGGCGTTTCAACCTTTGTTGCCGGGCTGCTTTTCGGCGGTTTCTTCTCAAATGCCGTTACAATCTTTACGCAAACCTTTTTGGGTAAGCGGGTCGTCATCTCCCCATTGTGGTTTGACCCTGCGGCCGACCCGATGAAGATGCTGGCCTTTTCGCTGGCACTGGGCGGCGTACACCTGGTTTTGGGCATGGCGCTGGCCGCCTACCGCATGATTCGGCAGGGGCATTGGCTTGACGCGGTTTTTGATGTTGGCTCGTGGTATGTTGTGTTTATCGGAATAGGCCTGTATGCGCTTAAAATTCCGGTTGGCCTCTATGTTATCGTAGCGGGTGCGCTGCTGGTGGCGCTGACCGGCGGGCGCAGCAGCCCGACGCTGTTTGGTAAAATAACCGGTGGCTTGGGTTCGCTTTACGGCATTACCGGGTACCTGTCCGACCTTCTTTCTTATGCGCGCATCATGGCGCTTGGGCTTTCCGGCGCTGTTATCGGCCAGGTAATGAACCAGCTTGGCGCTATGGGCGGCAACAGCTTTTTGGGGCTGATTTTGTTTATTGCCGTCTTTGTGGTCGGCCACACCTTTAACCTTGCCATCAGCCTGCTGGGCGCCTACGTCCATACAAGCCGATTGCAGTATATAGAATTTTTCGGAAAATTCTTCGAGGGTGGCGGGCGCACGTTTCGACCGCTTGTCAATAATACAAATTATGTAACAATCATCAAGGAGGACTAAAACATGGAATTCTTCACCACGCTTTTTTCAGGCTATTTTTTCGCACTGCTCGGTGCGGCGCTTGCGGTAGGGCTTGCCGGTTCAGGCTCTGCAAAGGGTATGGGCATCGCCGGTGAGGCCGGCACCGGTATTGTTTCCGTTTCCCCTGAGAAATTCGGACGCGTGCTGCTGCTGCAGGCGCTGCCCGGTACGCAGGGCATCTACGGCCTGCTGATCTCCTTTATGATTCTGACCGCCGCGCCGGTGACCGGCGGGACGCTGACCATCGGACAGGGCATCGGCTATTTCTGCGGCGCGTTGCCGATTGCAATTGCCGGTTATTATTCCGCCATTGCGCAGGGGCGTGTTTCTGCCGCTGCGATGGGGATTGTCGCCTCTAAGCCTGAGGAATCGATGAAGGGCGTTATTGCCGCCGGTATGGTCGAGACCTACGCTGTCTTTGCGGTATTAATTTCGTTTATTATTGTAAGCACCATTCCCACCCTGCCGCTGTAAGGAATGATGGCTATGAACGGACTGACTAACATATCGAACAAGATATTGGACGACGCAAAGCAAAAGGCCGGCGTGATTATTGCCGAAGCCGAGCAGAGCGCGGCCAAAATTCTGGCGGACTCCCAAAAACGGGCCGAAGCGGAGCGCGCAGCCGCCCTTAAGGATTCGGCTGCCCGCAGTGCCGATGTTCTTGAAAAGGCGCGTCTCGTTTCCGAGCTTGAGGGCAAAAAGCTTATCTCCAACGCGCGCCAGCAAATGATTACGCGGACATTTCAAACGGCGCTCGAACGGTTGCTCGCCCTGCCGCAGGACGAGTACCGCCGGCTGCTGCTCAAGCTTGCAAACGATGTGCTTGCGGATGGCAAGGGCGGCGAGGTGCTGTTAAATGCCAGAGATCGCGCTGCCCACGGGCAGGCGATAGCTGAGGCGCTCGCCGGTAAGGCAACCCTTGCGGCCGACGACGCTCCCATTGTAGGCGGGCTGATTATCCGGCGCGGAAAAATTGAGTATAACTGTGCGCTTGATGTTCTGGTTCGCATGGTTTCGGAAAAAGCCGCCCCTGAGGTGTCTTCAGCGCTGTTCCCGGAAGGAGCGTGAGCGTATTGCCAAAGTCTCCCGATACCGATTATGTCTACCTGAGTACCCTTTTGAAGGCGTTGGAGAAAAACATGCTTTCTAAGGAGGATCTTACCCGTCTTGTTTCGGCGCGCACCGATGAGGATGCCGTCAAGCTTCTGACCGAGAAGGGCTGGAACAACTTTGACGCCCGTGACCTGACCGCGCTTGAGCAGGAGCTTTCATACCAGCGCAAGGCGCTGTTCGACCTTATTTATCGTTACGTGCCGGAGGCGGGCGTTGTTGATCTGTTCCGCTTAAAATACGACTGCCACAATCTTAAAGCTTTGATTAAGGCCACGGCGCAGGGTCTGGACGGCAAGCGCCTTTTAAGCGACGCCGGAACCATCAGCCCCGGCGTGCTGGTCGGTATGTTTAACGATAAGGACTTTAACCGCATGCACCCGATTATGGCTGCCGCGGCGCAGGAGGCGGCCGATCTGCTGGCTCGTACCGGGGATCCGCAGCTTTCCGACCTGCTGCTGGACAGCGCTCTGGCAGCGCAGATGCTGGCTCTGGCCGGGACTGCCCAAAGCGATTTCCTTTCAGGCTATGTTCGCCTGTGGATTGATTTGGGCAACCTGCGGGTGCTGACCCGCGCAGCTTTGAGCAAAAAAGGGTTCGACTATTTGCAGCGCGCTATTTTTCCGGGCGGCAACGTTGCCTGTGCGCAGGTGCGCGAGGTGAGCCCGGAGCTGCTGCGCAGTTTGTTTGGCTTTGGGGTGCTCACCACAGCGGCGGAGACCGCCGCACAGGCCCTTTCAGGCGGGGCGGCCCTGGCCGCGCTGGATATGGCGTGCGATAATACGCTGATTGAGTATATACGCGCCTCCCGTCTGATTCCGTTTGGTGAGGCCACCGTTATTTCGCACCTGCTGGCGTTTGAGTCCCAGCTTGCGGCGGTGCGCACCGTCATGTCGGGGCGTGCCTCGGGCCTGAGCGAGGAGAGAATTACAGAAAGGCTGAGGATGAGCTATGTATAAAGCGGCGGTCATCGGAGACAGACAGAGCGTTCTGGGCTTTCGGGCACTGGGGCTGACCGTTGCGACGGCCGAAACGGCGCAGGAGGCCGCTGAGGCGCTGCACAGCCTGGCCAAAGACAGGCATGCCGTCATCTATATTACCGAGCAGCTCGCCGCCCAAATTCCTGAGGATATTGCGGCGTATCTCGACCTGCCGCAGACGGCGGTTATCCCCATTCCCTCAAAGGACGGCGTCCTCGGAATAGGCGATACAGAATTGCACAAGGCGGTTGAACGCGCTGTTGGCGCCGATATTTTGAGGAACCCCGAGGACTAAACAGCCCTTAAGTCAAGCAACTTAAAAACAGGGTTGTCTTGACGGCCCATTTTGCGTCTGGCTGTGGTGCCGTGCCCGCCGGTCATAAAATGCGCTCACCAATCCTGCCCCTATTTTCAAATTGCTTGACTATAACCCCAGACAGAAGGAAGGTTGAATCATGAGCAGTACAGGAAAGATTATAAAGGTCGCGGGCCCGCTTGTCATTGCCGAGGGTCTTGCCGACGCCAACATGTTTGACGTGGTGCGTGTGGGCGATCAGCGCCTCATCGGCGAAATTATTGAGATGCGCGGCGATGCGGCTTCGATACAGGTCTATGAAGAGACCTCCGGCATTGCGCCGGGGGCCAAGGTTGAAACGACCGGCGCGCCCCTCTCGGTTGAGCTGGCGCCCGGCCTTATCACAACCATCTACGACGGCATTCAGCGCCCGCTTGAGGCAATCCGCGCGGTCAGCGGCAACCTGCTGGCCAGAGGCGTTGAGGTTATGCCCATCGACCATCTCAAGCAGTGGGATTTTGTCCCGACCGCCAAGGCCGGAGACAGCGTCGTTGCGGGCGATATTCTCGGCACCGTCGAGGAAACAATTGTGGTCCGGCATAAGGTCATGGTGCCATATGGCGTTGCGGGCGAGCTGGTCAAAATCAACAGCGGTCATTTTACAATTGACGATACCATTGCCGTTGTCAGGCTGGCGGATGGCTCTTTAAAGGAGCTTTCCATGCTGCAGCGCTGGCCGGTACGTGTCGAGCGTCCCTATAAGAAGAAGCTGGCGCCCGATATTCCGATGGTTACCGGGCAACGTACCGTCGACACCTTTTTCCCGATTGCAAAGGGTGGTACCGCGGCCATTCCGGGGCCGTTCGGTTCGGGAAAGACCGTTACCCAGCATCAGCTGGCCAAATGGTCGGATGTGGATCTTGTTGTCTACATCGGCTGCGGCGAGCGTGGCAACGAGATGACCGATGTGCTGCGCGAGTTCCCAGAGCTTATTGACCCGCGCACCGGCGAGAGCCTGATGCAGCGCACCGTGCTGATTGCCAACACCTCTGATATGCCGGTTGCAGCCCGCGAGGCCAGCGTCTACACCGGCATTACCATTGCGGAATATTACCGGGACATGGGCTACGCTGTCGCCGTTATCGCCGACTCTACCTCCCGCTGGGCCGAGGCGCTGCGCGAAATGTCGGGCCGCCTTGAGGAAATGCCCGGCGAAGAAGGCTACCCGGCTTATCTGGCCTCCCGCCTTGCGCAGTTTTACGAGCGCGCGGGCCGCGTGGTTTGCCTTGGCAGCGACGAGCGCGAGGCGGCGCTTTCGGCCATCGGCGCAGTGTCGCCTCCCGGCGGCGACATTTCAGAGCCGGTCAGTCAGGCAACGTTGCGCATTGTTAAGGTGTTCTGGGGGCTTGATTCCGCGCTGGCCTACCGCCGCCATTTCCCGGCCATCAACTGGCTGTCTTCTTATTCGCTCTACTTTGACCGGCTCAAGAGCTGGTATGACACACATGTCGGCGCGGACTTTGTATCCCAGCGCCATGCGGCCATGAGCCTGCTGCAGCAGGAGAGTGAGCTGGAGGAAATTGTAAAGCTGGTCGGCATTGATTCGCTTTCCCCCGGCGACCGCCTGATTATGGAAACCTCGCAGATGCTGCGAGAGGACTTCCTGCAGCAGAATGCCATGAGCGATACCGACTCCTACTGCCCCATTGATAAGCAGTACCGTCTGCTGGCGCTGATTCTCAGCTATTATCACGCGGCTAAAAAGGCGCTGGAGGACGGGGCGCCGATGAAGGCGGTGTTCTCAATTGCCGCGCGCGACCGCATCGGCCGCGCAAAGGATGTGCCGACCGAGGCATATGTCGAGACCTACGCCGACATATCGCGCGAAATGATGGCCCAGCTTGAGGCTGCTGCGGGAGGTGCACGAGCATGATTAAGGAATACCGTACCATACAGGAGGTTGCAGGGCCTCTGATGCTGATTAAGGACGTCGACGGCGTCGCCTATAACGAGCTGGGCGAGATTGAGCTGCAAAATGGCGAGGTGCGCCGCTGCCGCGTGCTTGAAATGAACGGCAGCAACGCGCTGGTGCAGCTGTTTGAATCGTCGGCGGGCATAAACCTGGCGCAGTCCAAGGTGCGTTTTTTGGGGCACTCCATTGAGTTGGGCGTCGCGCCCGACATGCTGGGGCGCATCTTCGACGGCCTTGGCAGCCCCATTGACGGCGGCCCGGAGATTCTGCCCGATAAGCGCATGGATATTAACGGCACGCCGATGAACCCTGCCGCCCGAGACTACCCCTCGGAGTTTATCCAGACCGGTGTTTCGGCTATCGACGGCCTGAACACGCTGGTGCGCGGGCAAAAGCTGCCGATCTTTTCAGGCTCCGGCCTGCCGCACGCCAACCTTGCCGCGCAGATTGCACGTCAGGCCAAGGTGCTGGGCGGCGACAGCAAATTTGCCGTTGTGTTTGCGGCGGTCGGCATTACGTTTGAGGAAGCTGACTTCTTTATCTCCGATTTTACAAGAACGGGCGCCATTGAGCGCTCGGTGCTGTTTTTGAATCTTGCCAACGACCCGGCCATTGAGCGCATCTCGACGCCGCGTATGGCGCTGACTGCCGCAG
>JAEWYJ010000251.1 GCA_023395695.1 Bacillota bacterium
TAATAAGATCCTCTGTGGTGATATTGCGCGTCACCATCGTAGATACCCGTAAAATGCGGGTACCCAGCTTATATTTCCCGTTGGGCGTATCCTGAACCAGCCACTCTTGCCTCAAAAGGGTTTTAACAATATTAAAGGTGGTTGTCTTTTGCAGCCCCAATGCCTTGCTGATCTCAGCAATACCTAAATACTGAACGTTGAGCTTGCTGTACAACTCCAAAATATTGGTCGCTCTTATAATTGAATTGATGTACTGGGGTTCCTTTTCCGGCATCTGTTTCTCCTCCCCGCGCCCGCCGATGCAAGGGCGCAAGTAATTCCTCTATATCTATGGTTAAGTATACCAAACTTGTGTTAAAAGTAAATCGTTTTTCCATGCTTTTCCGGTTTCTCTATTATAATTGAACCAATAGCAAAATAAAATGGGGGTTTTGTGGAGATTTTATGGACAATAAGGCAGGGAGACACAGGTGAGTGATCCGACTTGAAGGACAATGGCACAGCCAGATGCCAAACAGCCCGGTAAGACGACTTGGTTTTCTGTTGCTTTGACTACAAGGAAGCTAAACCTTTCAGGCGCACAGCAGCGGCCCTTTTAAGCAGTGGTGGATCGCGTCCGCCGACTGAAAAGGGCCGCTATACGATCCAAGACACCGGCAGGCGTCAGTCCTCCAGATCTAAAGCCAGAACGCTGCGGTACAGCGTCTCGGCACCCTTTTTCAACTCTTCGGGGTCGGTCCACTCCTCGCCGCAATGGCTCAGGCCATCTTTGCTGGGCACAAAAATCATACCAATGGGCAGCCGGTGCGCCATGGGATTGGCGTCATGTCCGGCGCCGCTGGGCATAATTACAGGCTCGGCACCCGCCTGAAGCGCCGCCGCACCAATAGTTTTCATCAGGTGATCGTCGCAGCGTACCGACCCTTTGTCGATCTTTTTCTCAATAGCAAAGGTCACGGTGTCGATACCGGCGGCTATTTCCCGGATTTGGCCAAGCAGCGCATCTGTTTTCTCTCTTTCCATATGGCGCATTTCAAAGGTGCATTCCACCTTGCCGGGGATGACGTTCTCCGAGCCGGGCCAGCATTGAATGGTACCGACGGTGAACACCAGCGTATCGTCAATCTCGCGGCAGCGCCGGTCTGTCTCGGCAATCAGGCGTGCCATGGCAACCAGAGCGTCCTGACGGTTCTTCATCATGGTGGTGCCCGCATGGTTGCTGTGGCCGTTGGCGGTCACCTTATAGCGAACTATGCCCACAATACCGTTGACCACGCCAATTTTCAGCCCTTTATTATATAGATAATCACCCTGCTCAATGTGCAGCTCCAAATAGCACTTGGCGTCTTTAAAGTCGCGCTCACAGGCTACAATCTCTTCCACCGTGTGGCCGTAGCTTTGCAGCGCCTCACGCAGGCCGGGCTGGGCCGGGTCCACCAAACCTGTGATAGCCCGGCTGCCAAAGGTGCCGCCAAGCGGATTGGATTCCTCGGCATTAAAGCCATAGACCTCCAGCGGATGGCGCAGTGCCCTGCCCTCTTCTTTGAGGCGGCGAACGACTTCCAGCCCGCCCGCTACGCCATAAGCGCCGTCATACAGCCCGCCCGAAGGCACCGTATCCAGATGCGAACCGATGATGATGCTCTTGGCGCCCTCTTTAGTGCCGGGCAAAACGCCGCAAATATTACCTGCGGCATCCCGACGCACCACCATACCCAGCGCACGCATCTGCTCCTCTACAATGTCAACCGCTTCAAAATAGGTGGCGCTGTAGCAGCCGCGGGTGTAGGCGCCGTCCTCGCTTTTGCCGGCCTTGCCAATAGCAGCCAAAATTTCGTTCACTTGATTCATTACATATGCCTCTCTACTTTAAAAATTGATTATAGTCAAACAATTTAGGAATAGACACAGAATTTATGGAGCTATCCTGTACGTCGCAACGGGCAGGACGCCAACAGGCCGGCGCAGGTTCAGGGCCGGTAACGCGGCAAGGTATAAAACAGTCCGCCAGACTATGCCTATCCTAAAATGGTTTGACTATAAAGGGCGGCGGCGTATTCCGCCGCCGCCCTTTGGGGTTTGGTTTCTCTTGTTTTTCAACACAGGCTTGCCGAACTCGCCCCGCCCGGCTGCAGGCGCATCCGCCACGCCGTTTTAAAACGATGCAGCCACACGCGACTGCACAGTCCACCGGGCAGTCCGGCTTCCAGCCCTCGTACACCTTTGAGATATGCAGTGCCACTCAAGACGGCCCTGCTAAGCTTGATATCTCCAGAACTTTTCTGTCGCCAAGCGCGTGTATCCGAATAATACCGTCACTTTACCGGGCAAGCTTCCTATTCGTGTTCCGGGAAAAACTTATCCACAATCTCCTTTGGTGGAGGTGTGGTGGCCTTGCTGACGACCAGCAAAACGATGAATGCCACAAAAACAGCGGGCAGTGCCGCCATAACCCCATAGGGCTGTCCTAAATAATACCAGATGCAGGCAGTGGCAAAACCGCAAATCATGCTGGCGGCCGCACCGGTTTTATTGGCGCCCTTCCACACAACACCGACCAGCGTGAGAATGGCCATGGCCGCGCCCATGAGCGTGACAGACTTTGCCTGAATGAACTGGATGGCGTCACTCAAAATAAAGGACAGCGCCACAGAGCCGATGCCAATTACAACAGTGGCAATGCGAGAGATTTTAAGCTGATCGGCATCGGTGGTATTGGGCTTGATCTTTGCCCACAGGTCGTTACTAAATGTAGAGGCCGCCAGAAGCAGCAGCGAGTCGGCCGTTGAGATGATGGCGGCGACCACGGCAGCAAACATAATGCCGCCCCAGAAGGGAGAGAGCTGCTGGGTGACCAGCGTAACAAAAACATTGTCCTGCTTTTCAATTCCGGGAACCAGAATCATGCCGCAAAGGCCTATGATAGCAAGCGGGCCATAGAACAGGAGCAAGCCGATGCCGGTAAGCCCCTGTGAACGGGAAGCAACCTCCGGGCTTTCCGCAGAGAAAAAACGAGCGATAAACTGCGGTGCGCCAAAGTTGCAAACACCCCATGTCACGACCCATGACAACGCCGTGATGGGCGGAATCTTAGCGCTGAACGCCTGCACATATTCCGGATTTATCGCGGCGATTTGCTCATTCATCACGGCGAAGCCACCCACCTTTTGGAGGAAAGTGATGAACATAACCCAGACGCCGATGAGGATTACAAAAGAAGCAATGGTATCGGTCCATGCAACCGCCTTCATGCCGCCCATAGCGGTGAACGCAATAAACACAACGAGAAGCAATAAGCAGCAGACAATCTTATTCCACTCAACGAAAGCCTGCAGAATCACAACGCCGCCGATAACCTGTGCGGCGAGCAGCGCCGTGGTACAAACGACAATCAATACCGACGCGGGAATGGAAAGACTGCGTCCAAAACGCTGGTCTATATAATCCGGCAGGGTATCGCATCCGGCTTTACGCAGCCGCTTGGCAAACCACATACACGCCAGAAAGGAGGTAACAAAGGTGCCCGCGCAATTCCACCAGCCCGGCCAGCCGTTAAGATAATAGTAACCCATATAACTGACGATGGATGCCGCGCTGACGATGGTCGCAAAATAAGTAACCGCCATGGGGATGATACCCAGCGATTTACCGGCGACCATCCAATCTTTCGTATTTTTAATGCCTTTGGAAATTACGATGCCGACAATCATCAGTCCTACCATAAAAATAGAAACAATCAAAAGATAAATTGTATTGGCGCTCATTTCTTGTCACCCCCTTTTAAAGTTACATACACGATGGGGAATATGCCTAAAAATATGTACGCAAGCCACATGCCGATTAAACT
>JAEWYJ010000055.1 GCA_023395695.1 Bacillota bacterium
ATTCTGGACAAAGCCCCCAACATAAAATTTATCGGCGTTATGGCAACCGGCTTTAACGTTGTCGACACGGCTGCCGCTAAAGAAAAGGGCATACCCGTCTGCAATGTGCCTATTTATGGCACCGCTGCGGTTGCTCAGACGGCCATAGCGCTTTTACTGGAGCTTTGCCACCATGTGGGCGAGCATAATCGCGCCGTACAGGCAGGGGAATGGAGTAAATGCCTCGATTACTGCTTCTGGAATTACCCGCTGGTCGAACTGGACGGCAAAACTATGGGCATTATTGGGCTTGGCCGAATCGGCAAGCGTACGGCACAGCTTGCACAGGCACTGGGCATGCAGGTGCTCGCCTGTGACGAAATTCAGGATCAGTTGGTTGTAAGTGAAACGCTGCGTTATACAACACTGGAGGAGCTGCTGGCTCAATCTGACGTTATCGCGCTGCATTGTCCCCAGACGCCTGCCAACACAGGCATTATCAACAAGGACAGCATTGCCAAAATGAAGGATGGGGTTATGATTATCAATAATTCCAGAGGCCCCCTGATTGTGGAGGAGGATCTGGTTGCCGCACTGGAGAGCGGTAAAATTGCCGGCGCGGGACTGGACGTTGTTCCTGTAGAGCCCCTGCCCGCAAACAGCCCTTTGCTGGGGGCTAAAAACTGCATTATTACGCCCCATCTGTCCTGGGCGCCGCTTGCTTCCCGTTCCCGGCTGCTGGATGTGGCCGTGGAAAATCTCAAGGCCTTCCAGAGCGGAAAGCCGATTAATATTGTAAATCCGTAACAGACTTTGCGATAACAGGAGGTCATACCATGAAAATTGGATTTATCGGACTTGGCATTATGGGCAAGCCCATGTGCAAAAACTTAATCGCCAAAGGCCATACGCTGGTTGTCTACGATATTAACAGCGACGCGGTGCAGGAAATAGCCGGTTTGGGGGCGACCACCGCCGGTTCTCCCGCACAGGTTGCCGAGCAGTGCGGGTATATTATCACCATGTTGCCAAATTCACCTCACGTAAAAACGGTGGTTTGCGGCGAAAATGGCGTTTTGGAGGGTGCGAGGCCGGGCAGCATTCTGGTGGACATGAGCTCCATCGCGCCGCTGGCTTCTCAGGAGGTTGCCGCACAGTGTGCGCAAAAGGCTGTTCAGATGCTGGATGCGCCGGTGAGCGGCGGCGAGCCCAAAGCCATTGACGGGACATTATCCATTATGGTTGGCGGCGATAAGGCAGTATTTGAACAGGTGTACGACATGCTTTTGTGCATGGGCGCAAGCGCTGTTTACTGCGGCGAAATCGGCGCAGGAAACACGACAAAATTGGCGATTCAGGTCATTGTTGCGCTGAATATTGCGGCATTATCTGAAGCGCTTATGCTGGCAACCAAGGCCGGCGTCGACCCCCGACTGGTTTTGGATGCGATTAGCGGCGGTCTGGCCGGCAGTACGGTTATGAATGCAAAAGGGCCGATGATGCTCCGGCATAATTATGACCCCGGTTTTAAAATAGACCTGCATATTAAGGATCTGGCCAATGTGCTTGAAACGGCTCACAGTGTCGGTTCCCCCAGTCCGTTAACGGCAGCTGTTATGGAAATGATGCAGACGCTGCGCGCTGACGGATACGGCCAGCAGGATCACAGCGCGCTGGCTAAATATTACGAAAAGCTTTCCGGCACAGCAATCGAATCGAAACTATTGTAACAAAGGGGAGAGAACGATGGTTATTGATAAATTGAAAAACGCCCATTTATATTATGGCCTGGGGCCGCGTTTTGAAAAAGGCCTGCGCTATTTGCAGGAGACCGATCTTGCGTCAATGCCGGCAGGCAAGCATGCCATAGACGGAGAGGATTTATTTATCCTCATCAAGCATTATGACTCCTTTCCGTTGAAAGACTGCAAGCTTGAAAACCACCGCCACTATGCCGATATTCAGCTGGTGGTCAGCGGCAAGGAATATTTTTGCTTTGCACCGCTGGATGATCTCAAGCTTGTAGAAGCGCACGACGATAAGGATGTGTATTATTTTGAGGGCGCTTGCGAGCCTATTACGCTGACCGGAGATTTATTTGCGCTGGTATTGCCGGATGATGCACATATGCCGGAGCGGGCGATTAATGAGGTGTCGGAACCCATTATAAAAGCCGTTGTGAAGGTACGCTTGGACTAGCACGCGCTGCACCAAGCCATAGCGGTAGGAACATATAGCAAAGCAGTCCGAAAAAAAGAGAGCCGGAGTAGCTGCGAGAGCAGACGCGACGGCTCTTTTTTGGTATACTGGAAGGGTAAAATATTATAGCCTTAAATGGGGCGTCGCCCTTTAAGCACGACAGCACGTTCGGGCGTCAAACAGGCCACCCAAGCATCTTGGGTTTCTATTGGGTTGATTCAGGGTAATGTCAAATTGCTATCATTAGTTTGTCAAAAGGCTGAATAGATTGTCCGTCGACCGGATATCGACTTTTAAGTGGGATATAATGCTAAGGAGGAATTATAATGCGTTTACGAGACGACTGTGACCGGATTGTCACGCAGTCCATCAGGCGGGTGCAGCCAAGGCAGGCTGTGCAGCGGGCGCTTGCAGACAGAAGCTTTCCCGGCGGGCAGCTGCTGGTAGTCGCTGTGGGAAAGGCCGCCTGGGCCATGGCCAGCGCCGCCTTTGAGCAGCTGGGGCGAAAAATTACCGGCGGCATCATTATCACAAAATACGATCACAGCCAAGGTGCGGTAGGCGACCTTGAAATTTGGGAAGCGGGGCACCCTGTTCCGGACGAAAATACCTTTAAAGCCACGCGTCGGGCGCTTGAGCTGACGGAGGGGCTGACAGAAAAGGACACGGTTTTATTTCTTCTGTCCGGGGGTGGGTCAGCACTTTTTGAGGCGCCACTTATCGCGCAAGCCGAGCTGCTACAGTTAACAAAGGATTTGCTGGCCTGCGGAGCCGATATTGTGGAAATAAACACCTTGCGCAAACGGATGTCAGGGGTTAAAGGCGGGCGGTTTGCTCTTCACTGCGCGCCGGCCCATGTATTTTCTGTTGTACTCTCGGACATTATTGGCGACCCGCTGGATATGATCGCTTCCGGCCCGGCCTATCCTGACTCGTCCACCGCCCAGGACGCCAAACAGGTGGTGGAGAAATACCGCCTGACGCTTTCTGAAAAGGCGTTGGAATATCTGGAGCAGGAAACGCCCAAATCGCTTGACAACGTCGAAACGGTTATAACCGGCAGCGTGCGTGAGCTGTGCGAAGCCGCGGCGGCGGCCTGCGAATCGCTTGGCTATAAAGCGACGGTGCTCACCGACTGCCTGACCTGTCAGGCGCGCGATGCCGGCGCGTTTCTGGCCGCTATAGCGCAATATCACCAAATCACGGATCAATCGCTGGCCTTTCTGGCGGGGGGCGAAACGCTGGTCACACTGACCGGCAAGGGTTTAGGCGGCCGCAATCAGGAAATTGCGCTCGGAGCCGCTTCGCTGCTGTCCGGGACACATGAGACGGCGGTATTTTCGTTTGGCTCCGACGGTACCGACGGCCCAACCGACGCCGCCGGCGGGTTTGTGACCAGTAACACCTGTAATCAACTCAAAGAGCAGGGCATAAGCCCCTTTGAAGTGCTGCGCAATAACGACGCTTATCATGCGCTGAAAGCCTGCGACGGCTTAATTATAACCGGGGCCACCGGCACAAACGTCAACGATGTGGCCTGCGTGCTGATTCGCCGTCCACGGCTGTTGCCGTAAAAAGGCTTTCCCCTGCTTATAAAGCGGTGCTTCAGGCGCAACAGAGGCGCAATATTCTGCAATGGTAACGGATGGATGTAATATGAAAACAAGACGTATATGCACTGCTGTTCTGACGATAGGTCTGCTGGCCACGCTCTGCTTTATCTGGGGCAATTCCATGCAGAGTGTCGAAGCATCACAGGCGCTGAGCCTTGGCGTTCTGGAAAAGGTTCGGCCTGTGCTGGAGGCAATGGCGGGGGTGGGCCGTGTAACGGATCACCTCGTTCGCAAGCTGGCACATTTTGCGGAGTTTGCCGCGCTTGGCATGCAGCTCGCGCTGTTGCTGATTATGTTCGGGCATGTGCGCCTGCAGTCTGCCATAAACTGCCTTTTCTTTGGTCTGACCATAGCGGTGCTGGATGAAACCATACAAATTTTCACGTATCGCGGCTCCCAGCTTCAAGACGTTTGGCTCGACTTTTTTGGGTTTTGTGCCGGGTTGGCTGCCGCGCTGGGGCTGTATTTGCTGATAAAGGCTGCACGGCGCCGCAGCAGCAGGGGCAACGCCTGACGAAAGCAGATCGGAAGAGGCGCTTAAAAAGCGGCGCGAGAAGCGCATGTAAGCGATAGGCCGCGTTCTGATATTTGTAGTCAAACTACCAGAAAACCAAAACGTCTTGACGATCCGTTTTGCAGCAGACCGCGTTGTCGTCCTTGAAGGGCGCCAGCCCATCTGCGTCCTCCGCCTTGTCAGCCACAAAACAGCCTCGCCAATCCTGTATCGTTTTTCTGGTGGTATGACTATATAATCCGGCAGTTCAAAACAGGCACAGCTTTGCAGCGCATTTTGCGCCCCATCGTGTTATCGTCCTTGGACTCGGCGGCAATTCATTGATGTTTTGGATCTTACGACGCGCACAACAGACCAACCAAACCTGCGCTTTTTGCCTTGTGTTGGATGTCGTAAGCAAATTCTCCGCTATTCTTTACTTTTAGGAAATACGTTAAACCGTTTATAAAAAACCTCCATCGGCGTGATACCGAGGGAGGTTTTTACGTCTGAACCCGCAGAGAAGCGAGATCAATTGCCTTGGCGGCCTGTTTTGTGCCATCGTCCTGGCTTTTTACAGCACTAAAAATAGTCTGGCACCTGCCGGGCCGCTGTTTATTGGGGAAACGACTGTCAATAAGCAAGAGGTAAAATATATTCCCAGTGCGCGCGCTATAGCGCATTAAGCGGGGCGGTCAGGATAATGTATCCAGCGCTTTTTTCAGCCGTTGCAGTGCCTCTTGCAGCGTCTCGCGCCGGCAGGCAATGTTAATCCGCTGAAAAGATGCGCCGCCTGCACCGAACATGGTTCCACCGTCCAGCCACAGACCGGCCTGATGCACCATCAGTTCGTCTAGCGCCTGGTCAGACAGTCCCAATGCGGAAAAATCTAGCCAGATCAAGTAGGTGCCCTCCGGCTCCACCAGGCGAATCTGCGGCAGCTGTTCGGCCAGAAAATGCCGTACAAAGGCCAGATTTCCCAACAGATATGCCTTTAACGCTTCCAGCCATTCGGCGCCCTGCGCATAGGCGGCCCGGCAGGCGAGCAGCCCCATCACATTTGGCTGGCTGTAGCCGACCCGGCTGATGGCTTTGCGCAGACTGCGGCGAATAGTGGCATTGGGCACAAAGATATTTGATATTTGAAGCCCTGCCAGATTAAAGGTTTTTGACGGCGCCGTGCAGGTGACCGAGATATCGGCAAATGCCGGCTTGATATTGGCAAAGACCAGATGGCGATGACCGGGGTAAACAAAATCGGCATGAATTTCGTCAGAGACGACATAAACGCCGTGCCTGACACAAATATCACCCATGGCTGTCAGCTCTGCCTCGGTCCAGACACGCCCCACCGGGTTATGGGGGCTGCACAGTATAAACAGCTTAACGCCGTGAGAGATAATCTTCTCCTCAAAGTCCGCTAAATCCACACTGTATTTGCCGTCGGCATAAACCAGCTGATTTACGATCGGCTTGCGGTTATTTTCTGCTATCGACTCGCCGAAGGGGTAGTAAACCGGCGGCTGAATCAGCACCGCATCGCCCTCGCGCGTCAGTGCGCGGATGGCGGCGCAGAGCGCAAATACCACCCCGGGCGTTTTAATCAGCCATTCGGGCCGCGTTTGCCAGCCGAAGCGCTCGGAATACCAGTGAGACAGCGCGTTAAAATAGCTGTCGTCCGCCGCGTCACTATAGCCAAATATGCCGTGTTCGGCGCGTTCTGCCAATGCCTGCCGCACGGCAACAGGCGCTGAAAAGTCCATGTCCGCTACCCAAAGCGGCAGAATATCAGCGGGCATGCCGCGCTTTTGTGCAAAATCGTATTTTAAGCTGTCGGTGTTGCGCCGGTCTATTAATTCATCAAAATTAATCAGCATCCTTGGTCCCTCCCATGGCCTGTTTTAAATCCTCAATAAGATCCTCCGCCGCCTCCAGCCCGACCGACAGCCGCAGCAGCCGGTCGGTTATACCCTTGGCCTCCCGCTCCGCCTGCGGCACGTCGGCATGGGTTTGCAGCATGGGGAAGGTCATCAGGCTTTCAACGCCGCCCAAGCTTTCGGCGTACTGAATAACCTGCACCCGTTCCAAAAGCGTCAGCGCCGTTTCTGCGGTGTCGGTTTCAAACGACAGCATCGCACCGAAGCCGCTCGCCTGTGCCTGAGATATGCCATAGCCCGGATGGGATGGCAGACCCGGGTAATACACCTGCCGCACCTGTGGCTGCCGCTGCAGCCAGACCGCTATTTTGGCGGCGCTTTGCTGCTGGCGCTCTAGTCTGACCGGCAGCGTTTTAATGCCGCGGATCAGCAGCCAGCTGTCAAAGGGAGAGAGGCAGGCCCCCGTGGTCTTATAGATAAAGCGCAGCCGATCTGCTATGCCGGTATCGGCAGCGACGAGAAAGCCGGCCAGCGTGTCATTATGCCCGCCGAGGTATTTTGTTCCGCTGTGCACCACAAGGTCGGCGCCAAGCAGCAGTGGTTTTTGAAAATAAGGGGTTAAAAAGGTGTTATCCACTATTAAAAGCAGGCCGTGTGCCTTACATATCCGGGCGATAGCGGCAATATCGGTTACCTGCATCATGGGGTTGGTCGGCGTTTCAATAAATACCGCCTTTGTTTGTGGGCGGATGCTCTGTACGACCTGCTCCGGTTCGGCTGTATCCACCGCGTCGAACAAAAGGCCGTTTTTCATCGAAATATGGTGGAACAATCGGTGAGAGCCGCCATAAAGATCGTCGGAACAAACAATATGGTCGCCGGGTGCAAACAGCTCCATCAGCGCCGTTATAGCGGCCATGCCGGTTGAAAATGCCAACGCATCACAGCCGCCCTCCAGCCTGGCGACGGTTGTTTCAAGGTGTTCGCGGGTGGGGTTTTGCGCCCGCGAATAATCATAGCCGGTGCTTTGACCCACTGCCGGATGCACAAAGGTTGCGGACTGAAAAATTGGCACGCTGATCGCACCGGTTCTGTCATATTTAAGGGTGCTGCCATGAATACATAACGTACTGAAATCCATCGGTTTCTCCTATTCTGCTGCGGTACATCGCATGTCAAGCATCCGCGCATGCACCGCCCTGTGGTTTTTTGTTTGACGAATAAGGCCGGCGTATGCTGCTTTTACCAGCATTCTGCCGTCCGTTTTATACAATAATTCAAGCGCAGATAGCCGCAGGGCCAACCCGATGCCGGACGCCTTTTTACAAAACCGTGGGCTTTGCCGGGCCGGGCAGCCATACGCTGCACCCGGCCAAACGCCCGATGCGGTTATCTGCCCGGGCATTCGCATTCGCCTATAGGTGCTCTCGGCCCATAAAGTAAGGGGTGACCCTTTTAGAGGCAACAAGCTTTGAGCCGAATATATTTCGGATATGCCTTGCATCAGGGATAAAATATGGCGTACGACGGCAAACCCCCTGTGCTGATATTGCTGTATCGCACCGATACCTGCTGGCGGAGCATAGTGGTTCTGCATAAAGCTGCTCATTAAAATCACCTTATCATATAAAGTCAATATGTTTTATATGATAGGCAAAATAAACAGGTTTGTCAATATGCAGCCTCTTATTTATAGTTGCCGGCCTAAAGCCGGGCTTGGCGCGGCGGTCTGGTTGCACGGGATGGCATCACGGGTGGTAAAGATGATAATTGTCTGGTAACAGCAGGTTTGGAGGGCGGAACGCTATGTGCGTGAGACAGTATTGCGTACATCAGCCTGAAAAACAGGCAGGGTGAAAAATGCGGCAGTGCCCGTGCCCTCGTCGCTTTTTTTACAGATTTCACCCCCGTGCTGCGTCACAATATGCTTGCAAATATAGAGCCCGAGTCCGGTGCCGGTATCTGTCCGGTCAGCGGATTTTTTCTTATTGCCGTAGCGCTCAAAAAGGTGTGGCAACCGTTCAGGCGCAATGCCTTTGCCGTTGTCCGCAACACAGACGATAATCTGGTTTTCCGCACGTTTGGCGGAAACGGTAATCAGTCCATTTAATGTAAAGCGTACCGCATTGGAGATCAGGTTAACAACAACCTGAGAAATGCGGGCCGGGTCGGCATAAATAGCGGGGAGGCCATTGTCAATACGGATTTGTAGCCGGTTCGCATTTTTGTTGAGTATGGGATAATGCGTATCGACCGCTGCGTAAATAATTTCGTCAATATAGCAGCGTACCGGCTCCATGGCCATGCGGCCTTCTTCCATGCGGGTCACGTCCAGAATCTGTCCCACCATTAGCGAGAGCCGTTCCGCTTCCGAAGCGATCAGTGTCATCCGGTGGGAAACCTCGCCGCCATTCAACGCCTCGGGCCGCTGTGCAAGCTGCCGCGTGGACTGGGCGTAGCCGGACATGACGGTCAACGGTGTTTTAAACTCATGTGAAACATTACCCAAAAACTCGGTTTTCATACGGTTAAGGGTCTCAAGGGCATCCTTTTCCGCCGCCAGCTTCTGTTTAGCTTCCTGCGCCTCGGCCAGCACGCGGTTATTCATAAGCAAAAGTGCGACGGTCTGTGCCAGCGCAAACACCAGCATGGCCATTTCAGAGATTGGCACGTTGGGGCTGTCGCCCAGAATATCGCTGTACATCACAATGTCCGACACGGCCGCAAGGTAAAAAACCGCAATACCGTAAAGGGCGGCCGCCTGTTCCGTTGTAGGCCGGCGCATATTCCAAAACAGCCCCGTAATGCCTGAGACGATGCACAGCACCAGCCAAAGCTGGTAATACCCCAAAACAGCCGTGTAGAAGATAGAATCGACTAAGAGAATGCAGCAGCCATAAGCTGCAGAGGCAATAATGGCGGCATAGCGGATGTGCATGAGCCATTTTTGAGTAGCGTATTGCCCCAGATACAGCGAAAGAAAGACGGTCAGCAGTACCACGCTTAAATATTCCAGCATGAAGGAAAGGTTGCCGCTTAACGGAAAATAAACCCATGCCTGGCTTTGCAGCACCTCGCGCAGCGCCATGGCCAAGCAGGCCAGCGCAAAATACAGCGTGGCGACAGTGTGCGACAGCAGCAGATAAATACTCAACAACAGGGCCGCCGCACCAAGCAACACCCCTATTACCAGCAGGCCGTTGATCCGGTCGGCGGCAAAGGGGTCGTAGCCCAGACCTGACCGGCTCAGGTATAGCTGGGCGAGGGAGGCGCCCCCTTTGGCGTGATAGAACTGGGCGCTGTTTAAGAGAATATCCATTTTGCCGTCTTGGGCTGCGGCGGTACAGGTCAGGTTATTTTCCCACACTTCGGTATCCCGCTTGCTCAGGCCCGGGCGCCCGGTCTGTCCGGACAGGCTGCCGTTGATATAGACGCGCATGGCATGCCGGCCCGACAGGCGAAAGGTCAGGGTGTAAACAGCGCCGTCATCCGGCAGCAGCAGCATAAACCGCTGAGAAAGGTAATCGGCGCGCAGCACGTCATATTTTTCTACGCTTTCCGGCATGATCTTATCCGCATTTTCGGGCGTCAGATAGATGTCCGGATAATAAAAATCCGGGGCGGGCAGACAGACGACAGTGTGGGCCAGATCCGGTATTTGTGTCAGGTCATACACCCCGTCGGGCGATGTGACGGTCTTTTCCGGTGTTTTTTCTGTACTTAAAGGAAGACGGGCCAGCGCCATTAACGCCGCCATCGTTAAAATAGCCGTCAACAGTATGGCCGACAGCCTGAAGCGCTGCATCAGCCGTAGTATCGAACGTGCAATATTCAGCTTAATCGGCATGAC
>JAEWYJ010000125.1 GCA_023395695.1 Bacillota bacterium
CGCTTTACTGCTTTGGGCTGACATTTGATTCAGCTACGGGCGAGCTGGTCGGTATAGATTCTCTGATGGACCCGGGTGCGCTGGTGGTTTTGCTGCTCGACGAGCAGTCCTCAAAAATTCTTGAAAAGGATGCGGCTTTAGCCGAAAAACAGCGGGCATATCTCAACGCACAGGGCGCTGACGGGTTGAAAGCGCGGTTGTCTTATCCCAACGGCGTCGTCTCTTTGGAGCGGCTTTTGGACGCGTCGTTTTATTTGGATGGCGCCAAGCTGGTCGCAGTGTTTGCAGCGCCGCAGGATATTGGAGGGGTGGTTAAAGTTTCAATAACCCTATGACGACGTGAGAAATGTTTAAAACGGTAAAATATTGCGCTTTTTGCTTTGACATCATCGCGGTGGCGTACTATAATATTCAATAACTTTAATACGTAATACTGGTAATGTTTTAAAAGGTTGATATTCTTAGGGCAGTGTTTTTGTCCGGGGCCTTATCAGTATCAGTTCAGCGACGAAAGGGGACCTGTAAGATGGAGAAGAAAAATATAGACTGGGGCGCGCTGGGGTTTGGCTATATGCCTACCGACAGCCGCTATGTCTCGGTTTACTCAAATGGTCAGTGGGACGGCGGACAGCTGGTCTCCGACGCAAATGTTACGATGAGTGAATCTGCCGGTGTACTCCAGTATGCACAGACCTGCTTTGAAGGTCTTAAAGCCTATACAACCCAAGACGGTAGCATTGTGACGTTTCGCCCTGAGTTAAATGCAGCCAGAATGAAGGATACCTGCGAGCGCCTGATGATGCCGCCCTTCCCGGAGGAGCGCTTCATGGAGGCGCTTGATATGCTGGTTAAGGCCAACGCCGCCTACGTGCCGCCGTTTGGTTCGGGCGCAACGCTTTATATTCGCCCGTTTTTGTATGGTTCCGGTCCGGTTATTGGGGTCGCCCCTGCGCCGGAATATACCTTCCGCATGTTCTGTACCCCTGTCGGCCCTTATTTTAAGGGCGGCGCCAAGCCGATTAAACTGACGGTTAGCGCCTATGACCGCGCAGCGCCCCACGGTACCGGTCATATAAAGGCGGGCCTGAACTACGCCATGAGCTTGTATGCCGGCTATGAGGCCAAGCACGCGGGCTTTGCTGAAAATATGTTTCTTGATGCGGCCACCCGCACCAGAGTTGAGGAGACCGGCGGTGCAAATTTTCTGTTCGTCACTAAGGACGGCAAGGTTGTTACGCCTAAGTCGCCCACCATTCTTCCCTCGATTACACGCCGTTCGCTGATGGTGGTCGCCAGAGACTATCTGGGCCTTGAGTGTGAGGAGCGCGAAGTGCTGCTCGACGAGGTGCGCGATTTTGCCGAGTGCGGCCTGTGCGGTACTGCCGCAGTCATCTCCCCTGTTGGCAGCGTCAACAATTTCGGTGAGGAAATTTGCTTCCCTTCCGGCATGGAGGAAATGGGCCCCACTATTAAAAAGCTTTACGAGACACTGACCGGCATTCAGATGGGAACTATTGCGGCGCCAGAGGGCTGGATTCACAAGATTTTGTAAAATTTTCGGCGCTGTTTCAACAAAACGCGCAGGCTGATGTTTAAAACTCCGGGCGGCCGCAAGCAGCGGCCGCCTTTTGATGTGCCGACAGCAATAAAATGGTTCTTGATAAGCGCTTGGAATATTGCTATAATAACTGTAAGACAGCTATTATACTGAGACAATGCACAACGGCTCGCATCTTAACGCGGCAACCGCCTTTTGATGCGCAAAGTATTACCTTTCGCTTGCACTCATGATATAATAGGTTTCAGAAAATGATTTGAGGTGAAAAGATGCGCAAATTTTCTTGCTGATTTTATAAGGCGTTATAAAACGGGAGAGCGGCTGTTCGGCCGCCTGTTTTGTCATGCCGCTGCAAGAAAGTTTTGCATCTTAAACGCCTGAAATAATAGGGACTAAGCCGCAGGGTTGCGGTTTGGTTTCCGTGTTGTTTTAAGCCGCAGGAATGAACTTTCCTGCGGCTTGAATTTTTAGACACGGGAGGATTGCATTATGTCCCTGATTAATGTTAAAAACCTGAGCTTTTCCCATGAGAGCAGCCACGACGCCGTTTTTGAAGATGTCAGCCTGATGCTGGATACCGACTGGCGGCTGGGCCTGACCGGCCGCAACGGCCGTGGAAAAACCACCTTTTTAAAGCTGTTGATGGGGGAATATTCGTTTTCGGGCAGCATTTCGGCCGACGTCAGCTTTGAATATTTTCCTTATGAAGTGACAGAAAAGCAGCGGCCGACGCTGGATATCATCACCTGGATGCTGCCCGATGTCCCGGAGTGGGAGATTGTCCGGGAGCTAAGTCTGCTAAAAACAACGGACGACCTGCTTTATCGGCCGTTTGAGACGCTTTCAAACGGTGAGCAAACCAAGGTGCTGTTAGCCGCACTGTTTTTAAAGCATAACAGTTTTTTGCTGATAGACGAGCCGACCAACCTTTTGGATATGGACGCCAGAGTCGTTCTTGGCAGCTATCTGCGCCAAAAACGGGGGTTTATTCTTATTTCGCATGACAGAGCATTGCTGGATAGCTGCACAGACCATATTATGTCGGTGAATAAAACCGGTATTGATATCCAAAAGGGCAATTTTTCGTCCTGGTGGCAGAACAAGGCACGTCAGGACAGCTTTGAGCAGGCGGAAAACGATAAGCTGAAAAAGGGCATTAAGCGTCTGGAACAAGCGGCTAAACAGACTGCTTCGTGGTCGGATCAGGTAGAAAAAACTAAGTATGCCACAAAAAATTCGGGGTTGCGCCCTGACCGGGGCTTTATTGGGCACAAGGCGCAAAAGATGATGAAGCGCGCCACTTCGCTTAACAATCGTCGGCAGACCGCGATTGAAGAAAAAGCGAAGCTGCTTAAAAACATTGACACGGCCGATGCTTTAAAGCTTACGCCGCGGAGCTATCAGGGTGCGGTGCTGATCGGACTTGAAAAGATCACGGTCTGTTATGGCCAACGAATTGTTTGTGAGAATATCAGCTTCTCGCTTATGCGCGGAGACAGAATTGCGCTGTGCGGACCAAACGGCTCGGGAAAGTCCAGCCTGCTTAAGCTGATTCTGGGTGAAGATATCCCCTTTTTAGGCAGCCTGCGGCGAGGAAGCGGGCTTAAAATTTCTTATGTAGGGCAGGACGCCTCGACGCTTTCGGGCAATCTATCCGACTATGCGCGGCAGCGGGAGTTGGACGAGAGCCTGTTTAAAGCCATTCTGCGCAAGCTGGATTTTGCGCGTGTCCAGTTTGAGAAGGACATGCGCGATTTCAGCGCGGGGCAAAAAAAGAAGGTGCTGCTGGCCGGGAGTTTATGCGAGCAGGCACATCTGTATATCTGGGATGATCCGCTCAACTTTATTGATGTTTACTCCCGTATTCAGATAGAGGCGCTAATTAAAACCTATGCGCCGACACTCTTGTTTGTTGAGCATGACCGCGCTTTTTGTCAGGAGGTTGCAACTCGTACAATTACGCTTTAACGATAGGCCCAAAAAATATTCAACGATGGCAACGGTATGGTGTTGAATAATGGCGGCAAGCCCCTCTCGCTTTAGAGCGCTTCTTAAAAGTAAAAAATAATGGGGACTCCCTCACGAAGTCTAATTCAACGCAAAACGCGCAGGAATACTGGAGGTATTCCGAGTGTTTTAAGGCCATAAAGGGCTTTTGGAGCAAAAAACAAAAGCGTGCACAGATATTCTGCGCACGCTTTTAAATTAAAATTATGCCATAACAGCCTGTTTAACCGATGGTAACCATAGCGTCTCCGGAATTGACCGATGACCCTTCTTTAACCATAACAGAAGTCACAGTGCCGTCACAGGGGGCGAAGATTTCGTTTTCCATCTTCATGGCTTCAAGTACAAGCAGTACCTGACCGTTCGCGACCTTGTCGCCCTGCTTGACGAGCATCTTCAGAACGGTTCCGGGCATTGGGGCGTTTATCGCTTTGCCGGCAGCCGGCGCAGCAGGCGCGGATGCTGGTACCGGTGCTACGGGAGCCGCCGCGCGAACAGGCGCGGGAGCCAAAGCTGCGGTGGGGGCGGCGGTGCCGGCTGCCGATACCGACAGCACTTCGGCGGAGCCTTGGCCAACCTCTACCTCATAATCTTTTCCGTTGAGGGTTACAACATATTTCATGGACGTTTAACCTCCCTTTTACAGTGCGGTAATTGACTTAAAGCGCAGCGCGGCAGGATTTTGTCCCAGCTCGTTGCAAAGAATTGCGATAATCATAGCCGCAGTCGGTTCGTCAACGCCCGACAGCAGGACCTCACCGCTTGCGGCGGCAACCGGAACGGAAGGCGGCGTTACCGAGGCGGTATGCACAGCAGCCGCAGACCCAGCGGCTGCGGGCGCAGGCGCTGCAAAAGAAGGATCGCCATACAGCGCGACAGCCTTATTGTAGGCCTCCATGTCGCGTTCATATTTTTCCATCGCAATTTTATAGTCCTTTTCGCGCTTATAGATCATGAAAAGAACCAGCAGGAGAACAGCGCCAAACAGAATAAGGACACCAAAGATAGCGGAACTACTCATTATATCCGCCCCCCTGACTAATCAATTCTCCGCACACTGTACTTGACAGCGGCGGGTTTCTTGTCGGCGGCAATGGCGACCGTCACGGCAGCAGCAACAGCGGCAGCCTCGGTGGGGTTGTCACGCTTTTCAAAATACTTTTCAGCCAGCTGTGGGAACACCAGATAGGAAAGAACGTCCTCGTCGGACTTGGCCTTGGCGCCAAGTTCCTTCTTGGTGGCCTCAAAAGCGGGCGCCAAACCGTCGGCATAGCGGGTGGTGATGGGCTGAACGTCACCGAGCACCTTCTTGATAATTTCAGGGTTGACCTCGCCGGGGGCGCGGCCATATTCGCCGCGCAGATAGGCGCGAACCTCGTTGGAGACCAGTTTGTAGCGCTCGCCGGACAGCACGTTCATGACGGCTTGCACACCGGTAATCTGGCTGGTCGGGGTAACCAGCGGCGGGTGGCCAAGGTCGGCCTTGACGCGCGGAATCTCCGCAAGGGCTTCGTCAAATCTGTCGGCCGCGTTCTGCTGCTTGAGCTGTGCAATAAGGTTTGAAAGCATGCCGCCGGGAACCTGATAAATAAGCGCATCGGTTTTGGTGCCCATGACGTATGGGTCGAGCAGGCCCGAATCCAACCCGGCCTTCTGCACCGGCACAAAATGATCGCTGACCTTTTTAGCCATCATGTCGTCGATATCCACCTGATAACCGAGCTGGCGCAGGCAGTAAACCATGCTTTCGGTGGAGTACTGGCTGGTGCCGCCGGACATGCTGGAGATAGCGGTGTCCACAACGTCCGCGCCGGCTTCAACCGCCTTTGTAAGTGTAATAGGCGCTATGCCCGTGGTGCAGTGGGTGTGCACAACAATGGGGAGATTCACATTCTCCTTAAGCGCTTTGACAAGGTCATAGGCCTCCTGCGGGCCCATAATGCCGGACATATCCTTGATGCAGATGGTGTCAGCGCCCATATCACGCAACTGATTGCCCAGCTCGACATACTTTTCGAGGGTATGCACCGGGCTGATGGTAAAGCAAATGGTGCCCGAAGCGAGCGCGCCATATTTTTTTGTAGCCTTAATGGCAACCTCAAGGTTGCGGGGGTCGTTGAGCGCGTCGAAGATGCGGATAATGTCGATGCCGTTTTTAATTGAGCGCTCAACAAATTTTTCGACGACATCGTCGGGATAAGGCTTGTAGCCCAGGAGGTTCTGGCCGCGAAGCAGCATTTGCAGCTTGGTGTCCGGAACAGCCTTGCGAATTTTGCGCAGTCTCTCCCACGGGTCCTCGTTGAGGTAGCGCAGACACGTATCGAAAGTAGCGCCGCCCCAACATTCAATAGAGTAATAGCCTACCTTATTGATGGTGGTGAGGATTTCTTCAAAGTCAGAAAACGGCATTCTCGTTGCAATCAGAGATTGTTGCGCGTCTCTGAGAACGGTTTCAGTGATTCCAATTTTTCTCATTCTTTCTTTTACCTCCTGCTGTCAGTCAATTTTTAATATAAGACCCCGCTAATATTTCCAGCTCATTGTACCATAACCAATATGATCATTCAAGTAAATGGAAACGATTTTCGCCATAATAGGCGCTTATAATAAAGGGCGCAATTCAGACGTTGCCGCCTTTGGGCACATAGTCTTTAAAACGGTGCAGCGACTTAATTTCGACCATGACGTCCAGCAAAATACCATCGTTTAAATACGCCTCTGAGAAGACGGTTCCGTGTGTGCGCAGATCCCCCAAAAGGCTGCCCTCGCTGTAGGGCAGCAGCAGTGTCATTCTCGTGTGGGAGGGGGTGAGCATCTGCGCAATACGGGTGAGCAGTACGTCAAGCCCGAAACCGCTTTTTGCCGAAACAAGGCAGGTATTGCCATTGAGCGAAAGTGGTGTTTGCGCAATTAAATCGCATTTATTTAACACATTTAAAACAGGAATTTTATCTGCGCCAATTTCGGAAAGCAGCGCCTGCGTAACCGCGATCTGGTCTGCCGCGTCGGGCGCCGAAATATCGCAAATATTCAAGATCAGGTCTGCAAATGCGGCTTCTTCAAGCGTAGAACGAAAAGCATCGACCAGCATATGCGGCAGCCGGCGCACCAGACCGACGGTATCAATAAGCATGACCTGCCGTCCATCCGGCAAAGTCAGCGCGCGTGCGGTGGGGTCCAGCGTGGCGAACAGCATATTTTCGGCCAGCACGCCTGCGTTGGTCAGCGCGTTTAGCAGTGTGGATTTGCCGACGTTGGTATAGCCTACGATAGCCACCGAGGTCACCTCGTCTTTGCGGCGGCGCGCACGCAGCAGGCCCCGGCGGCGGCTGACCTCCTCCAACGCCTTTTCAAGCGTGGAGATGCGCCGGCGGATGTGGCGCCGGTCGCTTTCAAGCTTTGTTTCGCCCGGTCCGCGCGGGCCGATGCCGCCGCCGAGACGCGAAAGCCCCTTGCCCTGCCCTATCAGGCGCGGCAGGCGATATTTCTGCTGTGCCAGCTCAACCTGCAGACGCCCTTCCGCCGACTGGGCGCGCTGGGCAAAAATATCAAGAATGAGCATGGTGCGGTCGATGACGCGGCAGTCGAGCGCATCAGAGATATTTGACAGCTGGCTGCCGGACAGCTCACAGTCGAAGATTACCAGATCGATCTGCTGGTTTTGAATATAAAGCGCTGCCTCGGCCAGTCGGCCAGAACCGATGCAGGTAGCGGCGTCCGGCGCTTCGCGTTTTTGTGTCAGGGTTCCAACGGTGTCGGCGCCCGCCGTATGGGCCAGTTCCGCCAGCTCGTCAAGCGAAGTCTCGGTGTCATACTCGCCGGTATCAAGCGCGATAAGCAGCGCGCGCTGGCGTTGCAGTTCATTTACTTTTTCAGTCATAGGCATCTCCATTCAAAGCATCTGTGTTATGCAGCCTTTTCCGTTGATGTGAAAAACAGGGAATGGCTCAGGTATGCGATTTCCAGCCCGGCAAGGTATGTTTTGCCAAGGGGCCGAAAGCCCCAGAATAGGGGTAACCTTCCATTGATTTGGCTTACGCTATATTATACACTTTTTAAAGACAAAATCACAAGAGGCGCGGTGTGTTTGCGCTTCTCACAAAAAAAGGAGTGTTCCTATGAATATCAAGGTATTGGGATGCCAACCGTTGCGCCGCGAGCTTTATGCGCTTGCTGCGCTCTCGCCGCACGAGGTGGCGCTTGATTTAATCTCTCCGGATAGTCCGCTGGAACTGATTCAACAGAAAATTAACGCTGAGACACAGGCCGACTACATTGTGCTGGCGATGGGCATATGCATGGCACAAAATATTTGTTCTGCCAACCGACCGCTGGTTATTGCGCGGGTACATAATTGTGCACACCTGTTGCTGGGCAGCACCGAGCGCTTTCACCGGGCCTTTTCTGAAAATGAAGATGCGCCTTGCTGGCAGATGGCACCCCAATGCCCAAAATGTATGCCCCGCCGCGGCACGCCATGTATGGTTGCCAGCGCATTGAGTGGAGCGACAGTTGCGTCCAAGCCCGGCGTGCGGGAATATGTGGCGGATCTTTCGCTGCTTAAAAAGCTGATGAACGGTGAGTGGGACAACGATATTCTGGTGGTTCCCCCGCATAACCGCATTGTTGCCGATCCTGTGGAAATTTTATCGATTGAGCCAGTATAAACCTTAAAACGAGAAAAGAAGCAAAAAAAGGTTCTCTGTGCAATTTAGTGTAAAATTTTCTTTGCAAATTGCGGATTTTGCCTTGACAGATTATAATGGCTCTGATACAATTGATAACGCTGTACATGGCGGCTTAGCTCAGTTGGCTAGAGCATTCGGTTCATACCCGAAGTGTCGTAGGTTCAAATCCTATAGCCGCTACCAGTTTTATAAAAGCCCTTTCAAACAAGGGCTTTTATAAATCCGGCCCGTTGGTCAAGCGGCCTAAGACACCGCCCTTTCACGGCGGTAACACGGGTTCGAATCCCGTACGGGTCACCAGAAGATAACCGCAGAATTTGGCTTAAACAAGCTGATTTCTGCGGTTATTTTTGTCTCGCCATTTATGCGCATTAAAAGACAAAATGATTCCGGGGCAAAGCTGTTGTAATATTTTTACACCTGCGATATAATCAAATATAAAGAAAAGTTAAATTTGCCCAGGTGCAGAGGGATGTTAACAGAAAGGCGGCGCAGCGCGTATGATTTGTCAGATAGTGGACTCTTCCGGGAGTTTGCAGCGGGATTTTATTGAAAAACACGGTATCAGTGAAGTGCCCTTTTATTTTAAATTTGATGCGCCCGGCTTTTATCGTGAGAATGTCGATAGCAGCTCCGGTGCGTTCTATAAACATATGTCTGATTATCCCAATATTCTGCCCAAGACATCCGCCCCGAATGTTTATGACTGGCTGACTGCGTTTGAAGCACAGTATGCCAGAGGCGTTAAGGAGTATATTGTATCGACCATTTCTTCCAAGCTGTCTTCCAGCTTTCAGACGGCTGTGATGGCTAAAGATATTTTTACCGGCCAAAACAGCGATGCGAAGGTGGAGGTGCTGGATTCTAATACCTGCGCCTGCGGCCAGGCGGCGATGGAAATAGCTATTGCCAAAATGATAGCCAACGGCGGCAGCTTCCAGGAGATTATTCTCAAGGCCAGGCGGATGGCAGGGCATGTCAATACGCTTTTTGTGGTCAGCAGCTTAAAGTATATGGCGGCGGGCGGGCGAATTGGCGGAGCGGCCGCTTTTGTTGGAAAGCTGGTGCAGATTAAGCCGGTGTGTGAATTTGTCGATGGCGTTGTGCGGCCGGTGAAAGCGGTTATAGGACGTAAAAACTCTCTGAAAACGATGATTGATGCGGCGGTGGCGCGTATAACGGATATTGACAGGACGATTATTACGCTTCAAAACGCGGAGTTTCAGGAGGATGCGGATTATGCGGTCGATTATCTGAGAAAACTTACCGGGTTTAAAGGGCCTGTTTATCAGAGCGCACTGGGCATTATTGTCGGTGCGCATTCCGGCCCCGGCGCCGCGGGTATCGGCTTTGTGCCGGAACCGCTTGCCTGAACCGAGCGTGAAGCGGCTTAGCAAATGATTATCTTTTAGCCGGCGTGGCCTTAATCGGGCTGCGCCGGCTTTTGCTTGTATCGTTGAATAAGCTATCATTTGTACCGGTTTGGGTTGCCGTTTAAATTCGCCATAGAAAGCCACTGCGAACTTATGCTAATGTTTAGATAATAAAAATGCGGCAGCACTCAGGGAGTTCCCGTCACAAAGGGAGAAGGCTTCTTGCAGGCGCCGCATTTTTATTGCTTCTTTTAAAAGCTTCCAGCCCGCAAGGGATAGTCTGTTGGGCAATGCAGGCTGTTTTGGAATCGGCCTGCAAGACATGCTGCTGGCTAAGTCTGGACGATGACAGAGGTTATGTGCCGCAACAAAATAGCTACGCTTCAAATTCCAATAATTCAAGGCGGCAGCCCACCGAGGCATTTGTGCTTTATAAAACTTTAATAAAATTTAAACTCGCCATAGAAAGCCACTGTCAAAGTGTAGTAATGTGTAGTTGTAAGAATGCGGCAAGGGTGTGCTCCTCGACCGGACCGGTGGGAAAAGGAGCAGCCCAAGCCGTTTTTACTTGCGCAAAAACCGCCGTATTACGGCGGCAAAAGGAGGAGTGAATTTGTCGGTTTTAAAACCCTACGGGGATACGGACACAGGGCTTTGGCCGAGCAGTACCTATCGCCTGACCAATGACAGGATAGAAGGCAGAACCGATGGAAAAAACGCGATAAGTCAAGCCGTTGACCTGATGCTTTCAACTGAGCGCTGGCGGCACCTGATTTATTCGGGGGATTACGGCGTGGAGCTGGAGGAGCTGTTTGGAAAATCGCGCGGATACCTGGAATCGGATATGGAGCGGCGTTTTTCTGAAGCGCTGGCTGAAGATGACCGGATAGAGCGCATCGAAAATATTCAGATGGCTTTTTCAGGCGATGAAGCGCAGATTTCATTTACGGTCATAACCTCATTTGGAAATGTTGCAGTGGAAAGGGGTGTTTCGATT